>NZ_JBTYKD010000258.1:0-4962 GCF_054880495.1 Nostoc sp. | reverse complement strand
GTGGCTTTAAACATAGGATTAACTTTAGTAGATAATATTTTTATAATACAACCATCGTGTATATACACGATGGTTGTATTAGGCATCACCATGCCAAAAAAGATTTTTTGTACGCTAAGAAAATTTCAAGTGCCTGAAACAACGATTTTTCGTTCAAACTAGATTAAAACTAGCACCATAACCATAGCTTTTTCACCAATTTTACGGAAAAAAGTACTTGCTGAGAAGCTTACCACATCTTAGTTTCAGCCTTAACGTACAATTTACCCGGTTGGATACAGTGATGCCAATCACGTCAAACCTCGCCACTGTTTTAATTAGCTGAATATGCTAATTGCTATTGGCGAGGTTTGACGTGTCGCAATTTGGCGAGTATCTTTCACAGCTTGTCAATATAGGCTTCTAGATCGCTGCGTTTAACTCGCCAACCCTTGCCAATCACTTTGGCTTTTAACTCACCTTTGTTACAGCAATTTTCAGGTAATTGAACCACAGAATAGGGTAGACTGAAGAGATAGCATGGTTTAAATAGATGCCAGTATCTTACTCAAAGGATTTGCGTGAGCGTGTGATTATGGCGTGTGTTGCAAAAGAAGGTTCTCAACGCCAGTTGGCGCAAAGATTTAAGGTCAGCTTGTCATTTGTGCGAAACCTACTGCGTCAGCATCGGGCAAATGGCGAAATCGAGGCGAAACAACGTGGAGGATACCAAAAGCCAACAATAACAAATGAGCATCTATCGCTTATCCAGTCTTTGGTTGAGGAAAAAAATGATTTGTTACTTAGAGAATTATGCGTTGGGCTTTGCCCCGCCGCAGGCATCGCTATGCAGAACGCACAGGGATAAGAGTGAGTATCACAACAATGCATCGAGCCGTAGAAAAATTAAGCTTACGTGTAAAAAAAAAGTCTTTATGCTAGCGAGCAAGATACCCCAAGAGTACAAGAGTTAAGGCATGACTATCGTCGTTGGTTAGATAAAATTGATGTCATAAATTTAGTCTTTGTCGATGAAGCGGGATTGAATTTATCAATCGCTGCGCGGCTTATTTGCCAGAGCCGTTAATGGTAAACGAGCAGTTGGTAGTCTCCCAGGAAGTAAGGGTGGGAACATTTCTTTGATTGGTGCTTTAAACCTTGATGGACTTGTTGCAGCAATGACCGTGCCAGAAAGTACAAATATAGTATCAAATCCTTGGCGAGGTTTGGCGAACTTTGGGTTAACGGCAATTCGCTGCGAAATATTGCGCTATAAGCTGGAACATCGCATACTCATCGTGTATCAGAGTATAACTCCAAACTTTTATCAGTCAAACTATGCTCCAGGACTTCTGCGGTCAGAATCTTAGAGGTAGGTACTATGACTAACAACCCCGGTAGTTTTTCAGTTGGTGGTTCAGTGGGCGGCGATATCAAAAATTTGCAAGACGATAACAACAAAGTATTTCAAGGAGATACAACCATGACTGGCGATCGCAATATCAACACTGGGGGCGGCAACTATAACGAGCGCATTCATGGCGACTACGTTCAAGGTAATTACTACGCGGCTGGACAACCCCAAAGTCTTGCTGAAGCTGCTGCCGAGATTCAGCTATTACTAAAACAATTAGAGCAAACTTACCCTACCACCACTACATCACAGCAAATGGTAGTAGCAGCAGAAGCTGTGAACCGCATTGAAAGCAACCCAACATTAAAAAAACGAGTAATAAATGCCGTTAAAGAAGGTGGCTTGGCTGCTTTTGAAAAAGCTATTGATAACCCAGCAGGTGCTTTTATTGTTGGCGCTATCAAAGGCTGGCAGGAAGTAGAAGCACAAGATTAAGGAAACTGAATTAACATACCTCTAAGTGCAGAGTTTGCTAACCAGCAGGTAAAAAAATTAGTATTAGACGAAAATATGGAAGAGCCGAAACCGCCTGAAAACCGCAATATTAATACTGGAGGAGGTAATTATAACGAACGGATTGATAGAGATTATATTCATCAATATAATGTTTTTCAAAATATTTTTAATATTCGTGGTGGGCAGACAACAAAACCAGTAGGCAACCCTGCTAGACCAGAGAACGAGCGGATACTATTAGCCGCAGTTAAGGAAGAAGTTACAGCACGGTTAAAGCAGTCTCTACACAATGCCGTGCTGATTAATTTGGCTAAAAAGTCACAACCTCAAGAAGTAAAAAGACCTTGGGATGCTGAGATAAAAATTGGCTTAAAGCCTGCTGAACCTCTGCCAGATACCACAACTATTTTGTCAGTTTTTGATTCTGAAGAAATTGCAGGTAAACTGTTAATTTTGGGTGCGCCAGGAGCAGGTAAGACCACTACACAATTAGAACTAGCTAAAGCTTTAGTTAGCCGTGCGAAGGATGACTTTAGTTATCCTATCCCCGTGCTGTTTAACTTATCTTCCTGGAAGAAAGATAAAGCATTGAGTGAATGGTTAGTAAGCGAACTGAATTCAAAGTATAACGTTCGGACTAAAGTTGGTAAAAAATGGCTAAAAGAGGATCAACTTTTACTCCTACTTGATGGTTTAGATGAATTGAGTCCGAAAATACAAGAACTTTGTGTTCAGGCAATTAATCAATTATTGCAAAATGAATTACCTCAACAACATTTGGTTGTTTGTAGCCGAACGGAAGAGTATGATAACTATTCAACATATCTCAGTCTCCGTGGGGCTATTTGTTTACAGTCTCTAACTGACAGGCAACTTCATAAATATCTTCTTGATGTTAACCAAACTAACATTTTACAATTTATTAGAAATGATCCGAACTTATTAGAACTAGTTAAAACTCCCTTGCTGTTAAGCATAACTATTCTCGCCTTTCCAGAAATAAGCCAATCATGGCACAAAGTTAGTTCTATTGAAGAAAGTTTCCAAGATTTGCTGAATTCCTATATAAAAATAATGTGTCAAAGAGAACTTGATAACAAGATATATTTGACAAAAAAGGCTCCTAACATTAACCAAACTAAAATTTGGCTTATTTGGCTAGCTCAACAGTTAAAACAGGAATCTAAAACTGAATTTTTAATTGAACAAATGCAACCTTTCTACCTAAGCAGAAAAATTCAACAGAATGTATACAAAATAATTACTAATGCGTTTCTTTGGGGATTTATTAGCTTAGAGTTTATGTTAATTATAGTATTATATTCGCTATTCAATGTAATAAGTTTTGATTTTAAATGTTTAATTTATTCTTTGGCAATATTTTATTTATGCAATGGAGTAATAATAGAGCCTGCTTTTCAGTTTCTAAAGCTGAACTTAAGTTTACAACTAAATGAAAAAATTAAGCCTATAGAAATAATAAATTATACTTGGAATAGAGAAAGATTTAGCTATAAAATAAATCAAAAAATAATTTTTGGCTTAGTTATAGGTGCAATTATATGGTGGATAGATAGTAAACTGGATTATACAAAACTTATTTTCTGGCTACCCATTGGGATAATTATTACAATGGGTTGTTTCATATTATGTGAGGGATTATATACGCCTGCTATAGATAAGACCAAAATCCCTAATCAAGGTATTTTAAAATCAGCATTAAATTCTGGATTTATTTTCCTAATTGTAATAATAGTGAGTGGATTGATTGGTCACTTGCTTGAAAAAAGACTTCCTAGTATTCCAGTTAGACAACTAATAAGTCTATTAATTCCAATGTTTATTTCTGTTCTTGCTGGACTCTTTGGTGGTGGAAAAGCTGCTATTCAACATTTCGCTCTCCGCCTCATATTATACTTTAGCGGCTATATTCCCTGGAACTACGCCCGCTTCCTAGACTACTCCACCGAGCGATTATTCCTCCAGCGTGTTGGCGGTCGTTATCGTTTCATTCACAAACTGCTGCAAGACCACTTTGCTCAAATGGAATTTAAGAAACCATAGCAAGCCTGTGTAGTACGCTGCTAGCCTTTACAGTGAGGCTGTTTCGCTTCGATGTCGTTTAACTCCCATTTCCCGCCCAACCAGCAATCGCCTTAGTTGCGTGTTGCTTTCTCGCTCACAGATATGTTGCCAAACTACGCTTATCCCGACATCTTCCCCCACAGGTATCATCGCTAGGGTGGACGCTACCCCCAACAACTGGTATAGTCCAAGCCAAACCTGCTGCTTTAGATTTTAATAATGAGGTTAATTGAAATTACATCTCCATAGTTATGTCCATTGAAGATTTTGAAGGTAGGACATAAGGAGAATCTGCAATGGTTAATGAGGAGCATTATGCTCGGTTGAAAGAAAGTGTACAACGTTGGAATGAGTGGAGACTTAAAAATCCAGAAATAATTCCTGACCTCAGCGAGTTCCTCCGCAAACGCGGAATGAATGTAAGCCAAAAGAAAACCAAAGTCACCGCCGCGACAGATGGGTTTGATTTCCTCGGCTGGCACTTTAAAGTCCAGAAAAACGGAAAGTTCAGATGTAGTCCCTCAGTGGACAACTTCAAAGCCTTTCGTAAGAAAGTAAAACACATCGTCAACAACTCGAATTATGGTGCTACCACAAAGGCTGAGAAATTAGCCCCGGTAGTTAGAGGCTGGAGAAATTACCATGAGTTCTGTAAGATGGACGGGTCTAGAAACTCGTTATACCACATCCAAAAAAGAGCTTACACGGTATTCAACAAGGAAACCAAGCAAACCCGCTACTCTAGCAAGAAATTACTAGACAAGGCATTCCCAACAGTTTCCTACTCCGAAAACAAACACGTTTCTGTCAAAGGAACTAAATCACCCTACGACGGAGACACAGCCTACTGGAGCGAACGCAAAAGTAAGCTCTACGACGGCGAAACATCTATTGCTCTTAAGAAGCAAAACCATAAATGTGCATCTTGCGGACTAAAGTTCATCGATGAGGAACGGGTTCACCTGCATCACATCGACGGAAATCACGCCAACTGGAAGAAAAATAATCTTGAAGCAATTCATGAGAGT
>NZ_JBTYKD010000257.1:0-5726 GCF_054880495.1 Nostoc sp. | reverse complement strand
GGGGAACTAGAGAATTTGCTCCCCTCTCCCAAAATTGGGAGAGGGGCTGTTCTTGTGAGGGTCAAACCTCGAAAGCTTGCCTTGCCTAACTTCTACGTTAAGTTGACACCAATGGCATCTTGCCCACCCCACAAGTAGTAGTAATTTGTTTCTAGGAAATCCTTAAAGACTTCAGCCCTGACTACGCGTCATTATCAAGTTGAGTATTTGCCATTAATTTCTATATAACCCTCTGAAAGATCGCAACCCCATACAGTTGCAGAAGCTTCACCAATATTGAGGCTAACATGGATATCTACTTGCTCTTTGGACATAATTTGCCGCAACTGTTGCAGATTTTCATCAGTTAAGCTATTAGGATAAACTTTCACGTTATCAAAACTGATAACAACTCGATCTGGATTTATCTGGTGTTCATTTTCACATTTGCCTATAGCCATAGCAACTCGTCCCCAATTCGGATCTGCTCCATAGACGGCGGTTTTTACTAATGGTGAATTCACAATTGCTTTAGCTACTGTTTTAGCTTGTGCATAGTTAATAGCTGAATCTACAGTTACCTCAATAATTTTGGTGGCACCTTCTGCATCTCGTGCAATTTTCAGCACCAATTCTTGTGCAACTTCTTGCAATGCACTAGCAAAATCTGGTTCGGAAACTTCACCTGCTAAACCATTAGCTAGAATCACGGCGGAGTCACTAGTAGAAGTGTCAGTGTCTACACTCAAGCAGTTAAAGGTTTTATCTATAGTAGAGCGAAAAATAGTACGAAGGCTATTTGCAGAAATTGCAGCGTCAGTAAAAAAGAAAGTTAGAAGGGTAGCCATATTAGGCTCAATCATCCCGACACCTTTGGCAATTCCTACCAGCTTGGAATTTCCTATTTGGCGTATAGCTAGTTTTGGTACTGTATCGGTGGTCATAATAGCACGGGCTGCGGCATTAAAATCAGCATCAGTGAATTTTTTCCCCAATCCTAATAAACCTGCCCGGATTTTTTCAATCGGGTAACGTCTACCAATTACACCTGTAGAAGCTATGACAATATTATGTGCAGCAATTCCAGTTTCAGTTGCAACTAATTGCAGAACGTCTTGGGCATCAGCGATGCCAACAGAACCATTAGCTACATTTGCATTCTTAGATATAACGACAATTCCTTGTGCTTGTGAATCTTTTAAGTGATCACGGCTAATAGTAACACTTGGCCCAGCAAAAAGACTTTGAGTGAAGACTCCATCAGCAACACAAGGAACCGATGATTTAATAAATACAAAATCATCAGTTGTATCTCGTATTCCTAAATTAGTAATAAATGCACTAAAACCTTGAGGTGCGGAAGATATAGTTAATGACATTTTTCTGAATTTAATAATTTGCTTTAATTATCTCATAGCATTTCAAAAAATCTTTGTGACATAACGGTGAGCGAGAATAAAGCTGGTGCAACCTTTAAGTAAATTAGCGATCGCTTGTTGAACTAATTTCTCGGTTTGGCTGTCAATGTTACTAGTGGCTTCGTCCAAAATCAAGATGCGATCGCTTCTCCTGATTGAGCATCAAAGTTTACATTACTTAAAACTTTTTGGCTGGATTTATACTCAAATGTTACCGGCTCAAACTGCACTTTCCCCTGGATTCTTGGCATTGCGTTCGCATCTGTGGCATCTTGAAGTTGGACTGGTTCATCCAAAAGTAAAAAACCCTCTCTAATCCAGCTAATGCAGATTGGTTCTTATTTTTGATTTATGCAAGAGGTCTATTGTCCAAAGCGTTTAAGGAAGATAACTTAATCCGCCGACTTTCACGCGATAGTGGTACTAAAACTGGGGCTTGACTTTGAGCATTGCTTTCTTTAAAGCTTTCCACCACTTTAGATAGTTGTGCAATTGTCGATGCTTCAAATACGCTACGCAAAGGTAACTCCACACATAAGGCGTCGCGCACTCTAGAGACAAGCTGAGTTGCCAGTAATGAATGACCGCCTAATTCAAAGAAATTGTCATAAATTCCTACGCGCTTAAGTCCTAAAACCTCAGCAAAAATTTTCACCAGTACTTGTTCAACTGGAGTCTGAGGTGCAATGTAATTTTCAGGCAATTGGGGCTTGATTGCATCATGGAATGCTCTTAAGGTGCGGCGATTGATTTTACCATTCGCTGTTAGAGGTAAAGACTCCAATATTACAAAAGCTGATGGCATCATGTACTCAGGCAGTTTTTGTGCTATGTAAGTCTGTAACTGCGGCACTAACTTACGCGCTGCTTTGGCTTGTAGGGGATTATTGGCGTAAGATTGCCAGGGGCGAGGGTGAGGTGTGCTATGTGAAAAAATACTTCTCTTACCTACTGCATCTTGGCGGACAAAAACCACATCATAATGTCCTTCAATACTTGAATGTGACCAGGTAATATTAACTTCATAAGCTACATTCAGCCCATAAAAATCTTCTGGGTCTACTCCGAAAACTTCGAGTTCTTGCAAAGCTTTACGTATTTGACCTACAGTTTTAAAACCTTCTACTTCTGATAGCCATTCTGCTGTTTTAACTGCTGATATCACCCGCGCATTAGGTACATTAATAATGCTTAATATTTCTGGTTGATTCTCAATTAATAACTGACGCACTGCTGAGACTGTGAGATTATCTTCAGCCCAGTTCAACACTGAATAATTTTCAGGATTATTAAGAGTTTCGCCACTAATCTTAAGAATCACATTGTAACGAAACTCAGTTAACTCATTGTGATATTTACCCCGAATCAGTTGAATTTCTACATGATTAATCTGCGGAAAGCGTTGCTTTATTGCAGTAAAAAAAGCTGGATCAATGACTAATTCTGTCTCTTGAAATATTTGCATTTGTACCCGTTGCTGCAACTCTAAGCGGGTAAGGGAAGCTTCAGCTTGAGAGAGTTGCACTGACGCATGGAAAGCTTGCAATAGTGGCAAACTACGCACATCTCCGATGAAGATAAAGCCACCCGGAGCAGTTGCCTGTACAGCACCTTCTAATACACGAATTAGATAATCAATAGTAGGGAAATATTGTACAACCGAATTCAGAATGACTACATCAAAAGCTGCTGTTTCTATTTTCTCGAAGTCAGTAGCCATTTGCTGATATAGCGTTACCTGCGGCATTTCTGGCTTTTGTAAGTGCTGCTGAATGTAGTCAAGTGAAACTGGGGAAAAGTCTGTTGCACAATATTTTGTGCAGTCAGGTGCAATCCTAAACAAAATCAAACCTGTTCCACAACCAATTTCTAATACTCGTTTAGGTTGCAAAGCTAAAATTTGCTTAGCTTGGTTATCCACCCACTCACGCATCTGTTCTGCTGGAATAGGCTGATTTGTGTAACTACTATTCCAGCCGACAATATTCAATTTTGGATCGGAATCAGCAGGTTGATTATAAGTTTCGTTATAGAGCATTTGCCATTGCAAAACTTGCTCATTCTGCAATTGGATTAATTGCATATTCTCCTGCTCACTGCTGTATTCGGTTTTTGCTACTACATAAGCTAATAGGCGCTTTTCCCCTTTATCCTCACGAATTATTACTACAGTTTGCTGCACTGCTGGATGCTGACTTAGTACCGCTTCAATTTCTCCCAACTCAATGCGGTAGCCGCGAATTTTTACCTGCTCGTCGAGGCGACCTAAAAATTCAATGTTGCCATCTGCTCGATAGCGAACTAAATCACCTGTTTTATAAAGTCGTGCTTTTAGCTTATTAATAAAAAAATGCTCAATAAAGCATTTAGCAGTTAATTCAGGACGGTTTAAGTAACCTCGTGCCAATCCATCACCACTTATGTATAACTCTCCTGATACACCGATGGGTACAGGTTGTAAATGTTTATCTAATATGTAAACTTGTGTATTAGCGATCGCACGACCAATCAAAGGTGCTAAATTATCTTTGTTCTTAACACAAATCTGACCAGAAGTTGTCACAACCGTGTTCTCAGTTGGCCCATAATTGTTAACTAACTGGAAAGGATGGTCAGCTAAAGGATATTGATTTAGTCTATCGCCACCTGTGAGTAATATTCGTAAAGCTGCGTTTTTAGGAAAATCTAATCGGAGAATTTTTTCTGCTAAAGGAGTTGGTAATAAGGTAATTGTTATCGCTTTTGATATTAGCCAATCTCGTAGATGCTCAGGTATTTGCCTGATTTGATCATCTACAAAATAAATGCTTGCTCCAGCACTCAGATAAGGCCAAATTTCCCAACCACAAGCGTCAAAGCCAACTCCGCAAATCTGTGTTGCTCGGTCAAGAGGTGAAACTGTAAATGCTTTTTGATGCCAAAAAACTAGATTTAACAATCCTCTATGTTCAATTTTAACCCCTTTAGGTTTTCCAGTTGAGCCAGAGGTATAAATAACATAAGCAAGGGTATCTACTTTAGCTTGGCTGGTCAGATTATCTTCAAGTTCTTGATTAATAATTTCCCAATCATTATCTAAACAGATTATTTGTGAATTATAGTTTTTCAGATGTTCAAGCCATCGCTCGTGAGTTAATAAAACTGAGACTTGAGCATCTTCAAGCATAAACTTT
This sequence comes from Nostoc sp., assembly GCF_054880495.1. Taxonomy (NCBI): domain Bacteria; kingdom Bacillati; phylum Cyanobacteriota; class Cyanophyceae; order Nostocales; family Nostocaceae; genus Nostoc; species Nostoc sp. The sequence goes on along the minus strand of NZ_JBTYKD010000257.1, from coordinate 1,156 downwards.
AAACGTTCAGACGGATAGCTTGGATCTAAAGGTACATAAGCTCCACCTGCTTTCAGGATGCCCAACATCCCGATTACCATATCAAAAGACCGTTCTACACAAAGCCCTACTAAAACTTCCGCTTCAACTCCTAATTTTTTTAGATAATGTGCAAGTTTATTGCTACGTATATTTAACTCTTTATAGCTGAGTTGTTTATCTTCGAGTATTAACGCAGTTGCATCAGCATTCTGCTCTACAACGCTCTCAAATAACTGATGGATATACTTATCTTGAGGATAATCTAACTGAGTATTGTTATATTCAACTAATAAATTATGTAACTCAGATTCGCTTAGAAGTGGTAATTGTGCAATTCGCTGTTGTGGATTTGCAACTATACCTGACAGTAATATTTGAAAGTGTCCTAGCATCCGCGTGATGGTAGCATCATCAAATAAATCAGTGCTGTAAATTACAAAACCACTAATTCCTTCTGAGCTATCTGCCCATAACCCATTTTGAATATTTGGCTCCCACAAGTGCAACTCCAAATCAAAGCGTGTTGTTTCCGTTTCAAATGGTAGCGGACTTAAACTTAAATTAGGTAACTCTAAGGCTGACATCGGCGCATTTTGGAGCGCAAAAACAACTTGAAATAGCGGATTTTGATTTAAATTCCGCTCTGGATGCAGTTCTTCTACCAGCTTTTCAAAAGGTAAATCTTGATGAGCATAAGCCCCGAAAGCTACTTCTTTGACTCGATTCAATAATTCCCGAAAAGTTGGGTTTCCACTTAGTTGGGTACGCAATACTAAGCTATTGACAAAAAAACCAATTAATCCCTCAATTTCACTCCGGTTGCGATTGGCGATAGGTGAACCAATAGTAATATCTTCTTGTTGTGTATAGCGGTAAAGTAAAATTTGGAATGCTGCTAGTAGGGTGATAAATAAAGTTACCCCTTCTTGCTGTCCGAGAGCTAAAAGTGCTTCGCTCAAACTTTTTGATAATTGCAAAGATTGCCTTGCACCCTGGTAACTTTGAGCAGCTAGTCTTGGTCTGTCGGTTGGCAGATTTAGCATAGAAATGCCGTCTAATTGCTTCTGCCAGTAATTCAGTTGCTTTTCTAATACTTCCCCTTGCAACCATTGGCGTTGCCAGTATGCAAAGTCTG
>NZ_JBTYKD010000256.1:0-8620 GCF_054880495.1 Nostoc sp. | reverse complement strand
AATGCAGAGAAAGAAAAAATACCCGTGATGGCTGTGGTGGGAGCTAAGGAAGTGGAAACTAACACCTTGAGTATCCGTACCCGCGCCTCTGGAGAATTGGGAGTTATACCCGTAGATGAGGTGGTGGATAAGATAAAGGATGCGATCGCTAAGTTCGAGAACTTTTAAAATCTAACCGCAGACGCACACTAATCACAATTGGTGTGCGTTTTGTTTAGTAGATCAGATCATTGGCTAGCTGGTAGGTTTTGGCAAAAGTGCGATATCTAGGGACTTCCAAATAAAAAAACATTCCAAATTTTCTTGTGGGACGGGTGAAGACACCCATCCCATATCCAGGGCGGGCAGGATGCCCACCCCACAAGATGGATAATTTATTTCTTGTCAGTCCCCTACGACGAGCTTCGCTTACGTAACGTATTTACAGCAGTTTTCATGTATTTGAACCACATCTGTCGTAGGGGCACAGCATTGCTGTGCTCCTACCCCATGATCTATTCACGAGTATCAAAGACTCGTTAACGGAGTTTAGAGGTGGATTCATCCAGTTCAAAGACTCGTTGACGGAGTTCAGAGGTGGATTCATCCAGTTCAAAGACTCGTTGACGGAGTTCAGAGGTGGATTCATCCAGTTCAAAGACTCATTTTAATTGAATTAAGAATTTACCCTTAGCCTATAAGTCTCTTTCTTACAGCGATTTTCAGGTAAATGAACCACGGATTTTTTGATCACGCTCCAGGCGCAGAGTCGCAGAGAGTAAGATGAGTTTGTGGTCTAAATACATGAAAACTGCTGTAATTACGAATTACGTTAGCGTAGCGGGGCGTAGCCCATTAGCAATTATATAATTCATCTCACGACCTTGGCCGCAATAATTGCACGAAGGTATCACTCACAGTATGGTCTTTGGTATCGGCGGCGTATTGAATTAATTTTTCCTTCAGTTCTTTGGCAGGATCTAAAGGCAGTAAGTTTAGTAGCAAAAAGTATACACCGCGAAAACGGGGGTCGCCCATGTGGTCAATCAGCCGATTTTTAGCTTCATCTTTCTCGCCCAGAAAGTTCTGCACCAAAAAGAAATCCATAATTTTATCGTGGCGGAAATACCATTCTCTCTTGGCTGCACCTTCTTCGTTTTGCCACTGACGGCTGACGACCATTTTATATTTCTCATCTTCTAAAGATTCTAATACTTTGAAAAATTCATCTGCGGGTAGCGCCTGTTCATCGTTCAGCCGCATTTGATAGACTGCATCGGAGAATTTTTTTAAGGGAAATTCCTGGTTCCACTCTTGAAGGTATTCGGCTGCCATCAAATTATATTGCTGTTGTTGCAGGTGAAACAAATCGGGGTATTCACCTTGGGAGATCATTAACGCCACAACTGTTAAATCCATTGGGTTAGAGAGAACCCTTTGGTTAGGCGTTAATTCCTCTGGTGATTGCTGGTTGCTGAGGGCTGTTGCTAGATAGCTAATACAGGCTTGCTCGTAATTATTACCCTGAACTTTGGCATCTTTCGGCAGTCGTGGCTGACGGGAAATCAAAAATTGCTGAATTTGGGTTTGCTCAAGGGGCTGTAATTTATATATCTTGGCTGTTGAGGGTGGTGTCCACTCTAGGAGCTGGGTAGTCATGATAATGTTACCCCGGAAATAGCTTTCGACAAACTGGCAGATTTTTGCCCTGGTGTGGGCTGTGACTTCGTTGAGTCCGTCAATGCAGATATCTAATGCACCACTGTAAATTAAATTCTTGAGAAAATCAGCGTTTTAGTCTCAGGAAAACCGAGCCATGTGAGCAGTGTTTTGACTTCATTAGTGCCGCCACTCAAGAAATATGTCAAAAATCGCCACTGTGCAAATTCTGATTGACCTGCGTAATAGATGCTATCCAGAATTACAACAATATTATTCAGGTTGAGTTGTTCTATCTTTCCCAATGCCTCTGCTGCACCTCTACGAACATCATTGTCAACGGTTTTATCCTTGAGGATGTCAGCGATGTCTTTGACGTAGGGTTTGGCAGCCTCCCCCAGATTTCCCAATGCCGATGCTGCACCTCTACGAACAATTGAGTCAACGGTTTTATCCTTGAGAATTTTGGCAGCTTTTTGAGCAATATCTTCCGGTTTCTTCCCTAGAGATTTTAAATCTTTCAGATCATATTCAACTAATTTGTTGAATGCAGACCCCTTTACTCCGTTCTGTCCATCATCAAGGGCAGCAACGATACTGTTAATTTGCCACGCTTCCGGCTTCGGCTCCGGCTGTTCTTTCGCGCTTACCCAAGGCAGGGCGAGGAGGAGAGTCAACAGCAGGATAAAGGGAAAAAGGAAAAAGGGCGACGATCGCTTTTTAATTATGTGCAGATACATTTGTATAATTCGTAATTTATTTAGTAATAAAGGCTGTTTTACTAGTAAATCAGGAACCGCTACAGTTATCTTTTTAATGTCTGATAACTCAACCTAGCCAGAAATGGAATATTAATGTAAATATTACAAGAATTTAAAAAGATACGGCCAGAGTATAATAATGAGCTTGCTTGAGCGATGGTGCGACGCCGAATAGCCCGTACTTCTCTACGAGACGCTGCGCGTAGCTGGCTTCCCGAAGGGTACGGCAAGCCACCTCGGCTGCGCTCGGCACAAGTCAGTAACCATCATAGACATTGCCCACTCAAACCACTGCACGAGATAATAACAATACCTCGTTCAATTGTTGGCGATCGTTAATGTCCTTTGATAACCTTCTCCGTCTGCTTACTTGAGGGGTGGGAGAATTACCCCAAGAAGTGCTAGACCGTATTCAAACTCTCTCCTTAGAACAATTAGAAAATCTCGGTGAAGCATTGTTGGATTTTCAGGCGATGCCTACGGCGGTAAACTACGCGGATTTAGAAACCTGGTTTAGTAGATTAGACGTAGGAGTGAAAATGACGTAGGTACAATTTATGAATTATGCCTACCAAGGATTTCGGGCAACCCCTAATTAATTTCACTCCTATATCTATTAGATGTAGATGAATTTTTCCATTTGAGCCAATGTCTGATGGCGCTAGGGGAAAAATAGTTTCAGAAGAACGAAAGCGAGTTGAGCTTGTTAAATCGCCACATTAGAGTTCAATTAACTTAAAGCCCCAAGGTTTGAGAGCTGCTAAAGCTATTTCTACATCTACACCTTCATAAACCTCCCATTCCAAGGGATGCTCTTTAGGATGTCCGTCGCCGACATTACCTGCAACTTTGATGATCGGACAGTTGGCGATGCGATCGCGCTCTAACCCTTTTGGTATTGCTAGTTCGATTTTATGACCCACAAACTTCGCTGTACTTTCATTAGCTACAGATTCACGGATTAAACAAATATCACCAGCAGTCCCCCAAGTAGTTTGGTAAATGTGGAGAAACGATATATAGGTTGCTGGTTTGATGGATCTTTTTAGAACGTGCATTATCGGTAATCCTTACATTATGAGTGAAAAATTATATGAGTATTTTCTATCACGTTCGTTGGGAAGAATGTTTTTAACTCACATTTTGCACCTAGCCCAGGCGATTAGAAACCGCCCGGTGGAATATATGTGAAGCTCAAAAGACGATAATTACCCACATACTAACTCCCAAAGCGATCGCTGCTAGGTGTTGCCAAAGGAGCGATAGCACTGGTTGCTTGGCAATCTTTTGCGTTAATAAGATAGTCAGCAACACGGAGAAAATTATCGTTGTACCTTGCAAAAAGGCAGTCACAGCCGGGTGAGCAACCAATATTGGCAATTGTTCAGCACTCAACCCAAAAGTAGCAAAGGCCACGGGTAAAATCCGCCCAGCTTCGCCTAAGCCCAAACGCAGATAGTGAGCCAAGTTTCCCCCCAACACCAATGGTAGGTAGCCATAGGCAAGTTCTACAAATGATCGAGGTTTATTATAATTTTGGATTTTGGATTTTGCGGCTTCGATATAGTTTGCTAACCAGTAAAACAGTTGCATCATTTTGTATCCCGCAAAGGTAAAAGCTACTGGCATAATTAACACTAGCAGCGATAATCCTAAGTGCTGCCAAAACTGAGTTAAATCCAGTTGTAAGCCCAACCAAGATAGCAACTCTGGTAAGCGATGCAGATATATACCACCCAACAGTAAAAACAATAATGCTACTTCATAGCTGCGGGGTACATGAGTTGTCCACAGTTCAATACCAGGGGGACGCAAATTGAATTCGACGGAACGATGGGGACAGGCTTTAAGGCAAGTCATGCACAGTACACAATCTCTGTTATCTTCTAACTGTGCGGGGTGCGAATATAAAGGACATCCATTGGTTTCCATCCCTTCGCCTTTTTGAGGTCCACCTTTATAACACTGATAAGTGGTGCAACTAGCAGAACAAATACCTTGCTGTGCGCGGAGTTCCGTCATGGAAAGTTTGGCAAATAAACCATTCATCCCGCCGATGGGACAGAGATACCGACACCAAAACCGCCGCTCAAAAATGGCAGAGAAAATCATCGCCCCGGCGGTAATTAATAGCAGCAAACAAGCGCTCAAGTAGGCAGTATTTTCTAAATGCCAGAGTTCTTCCCATAAGAAAATTAGGGTGAACAAGCCAAACATGAACCATCCGCCCCATTTCTCAGCTTGCTCTCTGGGCCAGCGCTTAAGTTTTCGAGGCCAGAGCCATAAAGATAACTTTTGGGTAATTTCCCCGTAAATCATGAAGGGACAAACAGAACACCAGATACGTCCCAAAAAGGGAAAGAGAAATAAGAAGAAAGGCCACCACCAAGCCCAAAATAGATTTAATCCGAAATTGCGATCGCGGGTTTGAGGCCCAATAAATAATACTGCAACCATGAGAGCAAAAGCCGTTGCAGTAAAACCATAGTTAATGCGATCGGGCCACCAGGGACTACGTAAAAACCGCCGTAAAGGAGGATAGGCGTTTAACAGATTCACCCGAAATCGTTTTTTCTTAGTTTCGGCTGGCCAGAAAATTTCTTCTGTTAATTCATTGGCACCCTCAGCTTGCACGATCGCCCGTTCTACCAGATTTTTCAATTCCTTGACATTGCCAGGGAAATCATAGGACTGTAGGCGGCGCAAAGCTTCTGGGGTGATGTGCGGTTTAGAAATGCCTCTAGCCCGAATGTAAAGACTAGTATAATATTCAACCTGTGCCTGAATATCAGCTTTCCGCACCCGTAGCGGTGGTACTTTAATAATGTGACCAACAGAACGTTCAATTGTCGGCTGAGTTTTTTCTGAAACAATCAGAATTCTGGCTTTACTGGGGCGAGCTTCGGCTACTGGCTCTCCAGAACGAGTCACGGGGGTATATGTGCCAGTTTTGAGCAACTGCGTCACCGGAGATAATAATTCTTCCGGCAATTCTTGGGTGTTGTTGAGAACTAGAGTACCTTCCCCCAACCATTCCAACAGTCCTGGTTTACCGCCAGCGCGACCGAATAAATCTGCACCGCTAGTCTGAAGAATACCACAATTTACTTTAATAATTGGTTCTCGCCGTTTTGGAGAGCCAAAGTGGATCAGGGCTGCTATATTGTCTTTTTCTAACCCGGGTTCTCCAAAAATATCCACTGATTTGCGATCAGCAGCCGCTTCTCGAATTTGCTCCCGCAGCCGCACAGCATAACGACTTGTACCCACAATACCGCGTTGCGCCTTGGTGACTAAATATGGTCGTAAAGCTACGGAACGCTCTTGTTCATAGCCCAGTGCAGATGTTACCTGAGCTAATTCTTGAACCAATTGGCGGGAAAAAGCCTGAGCAATTTCCGGGTATTGGGTGAATAATTCCCGAAATTTAGCAGCAGGTACAACCCACAAGTGACACTCAGTTACCGTAGTAATTGTGAATGGACTTAATTCATCCAACAGCAATTCTTTGAGTTCAATCACTGCTCCGGCGAGGAATCCACAAGCTAAGGCTGGGTTGCTTTGATTGCTGCTATTGCTTTCTAGTTGACCTTCTAGAAGAATATAAAGGGCTTCTGGAGGAGTGCCTTCGCTAACTAAGTCAGTTTCAGGTGGCACAACTTGTTCTTCAATTACTTGTGCGATCGCATTTAACGCTTCAGGCGAGAGAATTCCTAAAGTCGTGCGTTCTTGTAGCCATGTAACCGTTTCTGGAGATGTCATATTAAGTTCTCCGTGTAGGCTGCTGTATAACAAGAATTATCCCTTGAAAGCCACATAAAAAACTCCATCCCCTTGTGGGTGGAGTTCTTCTGCTAAAATCGGGCTTCGTCTAGCTTTTTACTGGTGGGTTAATTTCAAAGTGAATATGATGATCGTGACCAATCATTGGGGTACAAAGCCGTACTGCTAGCTGCAATGATTGACTGAAATAGTTTGATCGCGTCAAATAGTCCTCTGTCCCTGTCTGCACTGTTAGGATCGCCTACCCATGTGTAGCCTAGTTCATGCAATCGCGCTTTAACTGCCTTAACATCATCAGCTTTATTTACTGCGCCAATTCCCACAATACCACTGAGTTTAATTACCTTCGCTGTTGATAAACTTGATGGTGTAGGTTGTTGAGTCTTCTCATCCTCCTGATGATCGAAAGGAACAATCACTTTAATGTGGAGCTTTAGAGTTTGAGCAGCGATCGCCTTTTTGTTTAAAGACGAAATCAAATTTCCACCTGCCATCTTCTCTGATTGGTACATTGGAACCTGGAAATTTATCATCAACCATTAAGGACAAAACTTTACCATTATCCGCTAAACGTGCTATACCTTCAACTCTAAAACTTTGCCCTACTTCCACTTCTTGAGGCGCACGAATCACCTGAAGTCGTTCCACTAATGGGGGAATGACAACTCCCTCTGCATTAGCCAGCAATTTCTGGGCTTCTGGAAGCAAGTTCATAACTCTACTGACACAGTTAGGATCAGTTGAATAGCCTTTACCTTTGAGAAAGCCAAGGAAGTTTTCTGGCGTATTTGTATGTTCTTCTAAGCCTTTATAAGCAGAACGAGTTAAAAACTTCCAATAACCAATAATAAAAGCATCAACATCTGGGAATTTGCAGAACTCAACTTCTTCTGGCTCTGAAGGAACTTTCATTTTAAAAGGCTGGGCAAACCCCTTCATGTCAGGATATCGCCATTTCAATCCCGCAAAATTATTAGCATTGGCAGCAAAATAACTTTCCGCTCTAGCAGATTCTAGCAACCACTGAGCGAGATTAACTTCTTTTAGCTGCACGAACGGCAAGCTACCTCGGCTGCGCTCGGCACAAGTCAGTAACCATTGTAGACATCACTCTGTCGGTAAGAAAAAGTGAGTTTTTACTGTAAATAAATCTACATTTTGCCTAATTCCCTCATAAATCGTGAAATACCACGAACTTCAACCAATATAAGCATAAAAGCAAGTTAATGGTGAAGAACGGGAAGACAATCAAAAGTTTTACTGCCTCAAGAGGGTTCACAGAAATAAATTTTAATGTTAAAGTTACAATTTATGTTGATTATAGTTGTAGAAGAGTCGCTATCTGGAAATCTACATCTTGCTTAAGGAAGATAACTTTAGCTAAAAAACTTATCTTGCTAATTGATGTAATCGTCAAACGTGGTCAATATGAAACTACCTAACTATTTTCAAAGTAATTCCAAAAACTCTTTAATAGAAAAGTATCACCTTTACAAAGGCGAAAAATTGAACTGGCTTCAAGTAAGTCTTCGGCTTGAAAGCTCAATTATTGCTATCATTCTTCCTTGGGTACTTTTTTGTGCTGTATATGGCTTTTTAATATCATTTTTATATAATTTAGGATTCCCAGTAGCATTTTCAAATTCTAACAGTATTCTTACTAATGCTGTTTTAAGTTTTAATATTGGTTTTACATTACTATTAGTTTTTCGGACGAATACAGCCCATCAGAGATTTTGGGAAGGTCGTCAACTATGGGGAGGTTTAGTTAATACATCTCGCAACTTAAGTCGGGGAATTTGGATAATAGTTAAAGATAAGACACCGCAAGATAGATTAGAAAAAGAGGCAATACTTCGCTTAGTGACTGCTTTTGCAGTTGCAATGAAGTTACATCTAAGATCAGTACCTTTAGACATTCAGGTAGCATCCTTAATGTCTGAAAAACAATATTTACAACTTAAAGATACTAATCATCCTCCACTACAAATTGCTTACTGGATAGGAGATTACTTGCAATATCAGCATGACGTAAATTCTCTAAATGTCTATCAATTGACTACTCTACATAACTGCGTAGATGATTTAGTCGATATTTTAGGTGGTTGCGAACGTATTTTAAAAACGCCACTGCCTTTGATATATACTATTAAACTCAGACAATTGCTATTACTTTTTTGTCTGATATTACCTTTAGAAATTGTTAGCGTTTTGAATTGGTGGACTGGGATAATAATAGGTTTTGTAAGTTTTACATTATTAAGTATTGAACAAATGGGATCAGAAATCGAAGAACCTTTCGGGTTTGATCCCAATGACTTACCTTTAAATGCGATTTGCAATACAATCTCAAACAATGTTGAAGAATTAATCAGGGTTGCTTCTGACAATAGACCTCTTGCAAAAGTCCCTAACACCCCACCCCCAGCCCCTAAGAG
>NZ_JBTYKD010000255.1:0-25951 GCF_054880495.1 Nostoc sp. | reverse complement strand
AGAAAATTGCATAAAAAAACCCTAGCATTTCTACCAGGGGTAAGATATAATACCATTTCACTTGATGTTTGTCAGAGATGCTTCTACTTAGATAAGAGGTGAGCCAGCGCGGGAAGAAGGGGTTTCCCCCATAAGCGACTGGCGAACCCGAAGGGCTAGGTGTTTCTGAAATATTACAGCAAAAAGTGATCAGGTATAAAATTAGCCAACATTTGCCAAGAGTAATTCTCGTTTTTCTGATTTTTGTACTCTTACCTGAGAGTCATCATCAACATCGATAATCGCTGTGTCTCCATCTGTAATTTCACCAGACAGCATTGCTTCGGCGAGAGAATCTTCTAGGAGGCGCATAATTGCCCGACGTAATGGCCTAGCACCATAGCTGGGGTTGTAGCCTTCTTGGATTACACGCTCTTTGAAGCGATCGCTAACTTCTAGGATAATTCCTCTTTCCGTCAAGCGGCTAGCAACATCACGGAGCATAATTTCCGCGATTTGCTTAACTTCATCCTTGGAAAGCTGGGTGAAGACGATAATTTCATCAAGACGGTTGAGGAACTCAGGACGGAAGTAAGCTTTCAATTCCTCATTTACCAACGTGCGGATGCGGTTGTAACTAGCGTCGGCTTGAGTGTCGAAGTCAAAGCCTAAACCACTACCACCTTTTTCAATCACCTTGGAACCGATGTTGGAAGTCAAAATGATCAGCGTGTTCTTGAAGTCAACTTTCCGACCTTTGGCATCGGTAAGATGACCGTCATCCAAGAGCTGCAGCAGCATATTGAATACATCGGGGTGAGCTTTTTCGATTTCGTCGAATAGCACCACTGTGTAAGGTTTCCGCCGCACGGCTTCCGTTAGTTGTCCACCTTCGTCGTATCCCACATAACCAGGAGGCGAACCTATCAGCTTGGCGACGGTGTGGCTTTCCATGTATTCGGACATATCTAGGCGAATCATCGAGTCTTCCGAACCGAAGAAGTAGCCAGCCAGTGCCTTTGCCAATTCTGTTTTACCGACTCCAGTCGGACCAGAGAAGATAAAGCTAGCAATGGGACGATTGGCATTTTTTAGTCCGACACGGGCGCGACGGATACCGCGAGAGACAGCCGAGACTGCTTGCTCTTGGCCGATGATTCGTTGATGCAGAGTGTCTTCTAGGTGCAGGAGCAACTCTGACTCAGATTCAGTTAGTTTGTTGACTGGTACCCCAGTCCAAGAGGCAACGATTTGGGCGATGTCTTCTTCGTCAACGACGGTAGAGTTGACAGGTTGATCATTTTGGGTAAATGTTGCTTGCAGTTGTTCTGCGAGTTCTAACTCTTGGCCGCGCAGGGTTCCAGCTTTGTCAAAATCTTGGACTCTGACTGCTGCTTCTTTAGATTTGGTAACGCCAGCCAGTTCACGCTTGAGTTCTTTATTCGGAGAACTTTGGGAGTTCCGCAAACGAACGCGAGAACCTGCTTCATCAATCAAGTCTATTGCCTTGTCGGGTAAGAAGCGATCGCTAATATAGCGGTCTGATAATTCTGCTGCTGCTACAAGTGCCGCATCCAAAATTGTGACTTTGTGGTGTTGTTCATAAGCACCGCGCAAGCCGTAAAGAATTTCGATGGTTTCCTGTACTGAGGGTTCCCCGACCATAATCGGTTGGAAACGACGCTCTAGGGCGGCATCGCGCTCGATATGCTTACGATACTCATCAATGGTAGTTGCGCCGATGCACTGGAGTTCACCTCGTGCTAAGGCAGGTTTGAGGATGTTGGCTGCATCCAAACCACCTTCTGTACCACCTGCGCCAACCAAAGTGTGAATTTCGTCAATCACCAGGATGATATTACCCACAGTGCGGACTTCTTCCACAACTTTTTTGATGCGTTCTTCAAAATCGCCACGGAAGCGAGTTCCAGCTACCAATGATCCCATATCGAGGCTGATAACTTGCTTGTTTTGCAAAGTTTCGGGAACATCCTGGTTGATAATACGTTGAGCTAGACCTTCTGCGATCGCAGTTTTACCAACTCCTGGTTCTCCAATCAACACTGGGTTATTCTTAGTCCGGCGACCGAGAATTTGGATCGCCCGCTCAATTTCTTTCTGGCGACCAACTACGGGGTCGAGTCTGCCTTCTTGTGCTAATTTGGTCAAATTCCTGCCATACTCTTCCATAACTAGCGGTTGGGTGCGCTTTTGACTACCACTACCAGCAAAAGCCGGTGAATTTTCACCCAAACGGCGAACTATGGCACTGCGGACACTCTTGAAATCAACTCCTAGATTTTGGAGTACTTTGGCGGCGACACCTTCACCAGCCTCGGTCAATCCCAAGAGTAAGTGTTCAGTGTTAATGTAATTCTGTCCCAGACTGTGAGCTTCTTTAAAGGATTGCTCGAAGAGGCTTTTCACCTTGGGGGTAAAAGGAATTTCTGGTGGTACAAAGCCAGAACCCCTACCAATAATTTTTTCTACCTCACGGCGGGCATCTTTGAGGGTAACGCCTAATTCGGCCAGCACTTTAGCAGCAACCCCAGTTCCTTCTCCCATCAAACCCAGGAGAATTTGCTCAGTTCCTACGAAGTTGTGTCCCAGGCGACGTGCTTCCTCCTGAGCTAACATAATTACTCTAATGGCTTCGGAAGTGAAGTGTTCAAACATAATGGGTTCTTGCTCCCTCGGTGCTTGGACTTTGGGTGAGATAAAATTCACCCTCATCTAAAGTTTTTTGTATTTTCTTAAGGACTAATGTAACTTTATTTAAAGTTAGGTGGCAGTGGTGAGAGCCGTAAGACCTCAGGTGTAGTTGCCGTCTACGATGAGTGAGGGACTGGGCTTACCGTGAGCGTAGCCGAACCGGAGTGGGCTTGCCGTGAGCGTAGCCGAATCGGAGTGGGGTAAGTAAAGAGTTGCAAGGTTGACAGTTAATTTTTCAGTATTTAACAATTTTCTTGTGCCTCTCCGGCCTCCCTCTCTCAGCTAAACTAAAAATTTAGGACTCAACACGGGTTAAACCCTAGTTATCCGCTAACAGGACTTGACGATGACTGATGCACCCGCAGGGAAAGACCAACAACATCCTCTTTATAACCGCGATCGCCCCGTTATTGATATTTTACTCCTTCAAGAGGCGACAGACTATAATTTAGCAGAATTGGCTAGACTGCGAATGCGTTATCAAGGGTTTCCAGGGGCGAGAGACATCCAAAAAGACCTCGATAAAGCCTTGCAGCAGTGGGGTTTGACTGAAGCCGAGCTTTTTGAGAAAACTCGCAAAATTCACGATTTTGGGGGAATTTACAAAAGTCGCGGCAAGAAAGAGGAACAGGATTGGAATTAGTTATGGGGCATTGGGCACTTGTACTGAGCGAAGCCGTTGGCGTAGCCTCTCGTAGAGAAGTATTGGGCATTAGTTATTCCCTCTAACTCCTAACTCCTAACTCCTAACTCCCCACTCCCAACTGGAATAATGATCGCTAATTCTGTACCTTTGCCTAACTCAGATGTGACTGTGAGTTGCCCACCATGTTTTTCTTCCACAATCTGCTAGGAAATTGACAATCCTAAACCTGTACCCTTTCCTACTGCCTTGGTGGTAAATAAGTAATCAAACAGTTTTTGCTTGACATTTTCTGACATTCCTTGGTCATTGTCTTGAATTCGGATCAAGATGTGATGCCCATCTTCAGACAAGGTGGTTTGAATTGTGATGCGATTGGGATTATCTTTGATTTGTTGGAAACTACGCGCCTTATTAGATTCTTCTAAAGCATTAATGGCGTTGGCAATCAGATTCATAAACACTTGATTTAGTTGCCCAGTAAAGCATTCTAATTCAGGTATTTGCCCGTAATCTTTGACTACTTCAATTATAGGATGCTCCTCATTGGCTTTTAATCGGTGGTTCAGGATGAGTAATGTACTTTCAATACCTTCATGAATATTAAAAGGAACCTTGCGATCGCTATCTCCTCTAGAGAAGGTGCGGAGACTGGCGCTGATACTAAGGATGCCATCGCTACCTTCTTTCAGGGAACAGATGAGTTTAGGTAAATTTTCTTGGAGATAGTCTAAATCGATTGTGGCGATCGCTGACTCAATTTCTGCTCCTGGTTCAGGAAAGGTTTCCCGACGGTTAAAGCTGTCGGATTTATTGAAAAAATTCTGAAAGAATTTGGTAAAAATTATGTAATTAATTTTGTCTAACTACTTATAGATTTCGCGTAGGGGCACGGCATTGCCCATTGGTGTCAACTTAACGTAGAAGTTAGCCTTGGCAAGCTTTCGAGGTTTGACCCTCACCCCCAGCCCCTCTCCCAAAATTGGGAGAGGGGAGCAAATTTTCTAGTTCCCCTTCTCCCAACTTGGGAGAAGGGGTTAGGGGATGAGGGCAAAACGTCCTCTCAAAGCAGATTTTTTCTTAAGTTGACACCTATGGGCAATGCCGTGCCCCTACCAAGGTATTTGTATCATAATTAAAGTCAAACAGTATAAGCTTAGGCACTCGCGTATAAGTAGACAGGGCGAGTCAGATACCTATCTGAGGAAAATAAATATTTTTTAGAAGTCAATGTAGTGCCTACAAGACCTTACACTGCCCATGATGCCGTAACAAATGGTCACATAGCACCAAAGCTACCATTGCCTCAACCATTGGAACTGCACGCGGCAATACACAAGGGTCATGGCGTCCTTTGGCTGCTAATAGCGTTTCTTCGCCCTCACGAGTTACAGTTTTCTGCTCTTTTCTAATTGTTGCTGTCGGCTTAAATGCAACTCGCAAAATGATATTTTCCCCGTTGGAAATACCGCCTTGAATACCACCAGAACGGTTTGTTAATGTGCGGATTTCACCATTTTGATCAATATAAAATTCGTCGTTATGCTCAATTCCCGTTAGTAGCGTTCCGCCAAAACCGGAACCAATTTCAAAGCCCTTGCTAGCAGGGAGAGACATTACACCCTTAGCGATATCAGCTTCCAATTTATCAAATACTGGTTCGCCCAAACCTTTCGGCACATTTCGCGCCACGCATTCGACGACACCGCCGATCGAATCACCTTGTCTACCTGTTTGCTCAATTAATTCAATCATGCGATCGCAGCATTCAGCATCGGGACAACGGACGATATTGCTTTCCACTTGTTCTAAGGTGACAGTATTTGGATCAACTACAGCTTCCAAGTCTTTGATGCGCTTAACGTAAGCGATAATTTCGACATTGGCGACTTGACGGAGAATTTTTTTAGCGATCGCACCTGCTGCTACTCTTCCAATTGTCTCTCGCGCTGACGACCTACCCCCACCTTGCCAATTGCGAATCCCATATTTTGCATCATAAGTTGCATCTGCATGAGAAGGTCGATACTTCTGGGACATCTCGTCGTAATCTTGGGGACGAGTATCTTGATTACGTACCAAAATTCCTATAGGCGTTCCTAGTGTTTTGCCTTCAAATACCCCTGATAAAATCTCGCAGGTATCCGCTTCTTTGCGAGGGGTAGTAATTTTACTTTGTCCCGGACGCCTTCTATCTAGTTCTGCTTGAATTTCTTCTGCCGAAATTTCTAGTTGTGGAGGACAACCATCAATCACAACTCCCACACCGCCGCCGTGAGACTCGCCAAAAGTAGTTATCCGAAATAGATCACCAAAACTGTTGCCCATGATTTTGACGAAAAAGGATGAGGCTTATGTATTTTACCTAGAGTTTTTGCAAAAGTTAAATTTATTTTTAGTAATTACTTGTATTAAAAAATGACAGACTTATAAAAAAGAGTATGTGCTACCAACAATGCCTTCGGTATTTTTCCATCTCACGTCAAGACTTAATTTTTGCCAAGAATTTTTTCTATTTGAGGAATTTATGGTACAATTATACTACTCAAATGCAGAATTCAATGCTCATTTAGTCAAGCGAGGGTGGCGAACAGCATATTTAACGCTGTTCAAAGCGATCGCTTGGCTTTTATGCTAGAAATGACTAAAAACTCAGAGTTGATCTAGAAAATTTATTCAGGCATGATTAAAAAATGCAAACAATTAAACATATTTTGATATTAATTGGCACTACATAGAAAAACCCCACTTTTTCAATCAACACTTTTTGCACTCAGGAGTAATTTTAATGAACAGCTGCGTTTTGATGGCGGAAATTATTGACGAGCCGCAACTCCGCTATACGGCGGATAATCTGGGAGTCACAGAAATGCTGGTGCAGTTTCCCAATTCCCAGAAACCAGAAGATCCGCCAGCCACCTTAAAAGTTGTCGGCTGGGGGAATTTAGCAACGGAAATTCAGCAAAAGTATCACCAAGGCGATCGCGTCATCTTGGTAGGACGTTTAACTATGAATACTGTTGCGATGGAAGGTTTTAAAGAAAAACGTGCTGAATTGACAGTGCAGCAAATTCAATCTGTTGGAGGTAATTTTAATACTGATCCATTGCCTTCAGCAACTGCAACTCCATCATTCACTGAAACTGCTCCACGACAACCATCAGCATCTCGTCCTGCACAGAAAGACGTTCCCAGTTACGAGTCACCACGTCCAGCACCTACCCCAGCGACAAATCCTGTTGGTGTTACTCCCCAAGCGACAACTTACGAACCTATACCGCAACCCACAAATTATGAGCGAACCACTAATCCAGTAGTGAAAGCGGAAGAACCAGATCCAGATGATATTCCTTTCTAAAGTTGGTAGTTGAACGTGTATTCAATCGCAAAAAACATTACGATTAGACAATTTCTACAAATAGCCATCCTTGAGGATGTGCTATTTTTTTGTGTGCGTTGACGCTTTACGTTTTTTCGTGAGACATCGCTTAGTTTAGCCATCGAGTGGCTTAGGAATAAAGAATTTTAATCTCTAAATCCCAAGCTTCAGCCTCTATTTTCCAATTTAATAAACTTCATCATGGCTGCCAATATCAATCAATAAAATAACCATTCATAACAACTTCTCATCTTCAGAGAAATTAAAGATAATTCTACAATCATAAGCAACAGAACAAGACCACAAGCCCGCTAAATTTCCTGTTAACTTATGAGGCTTCAAAGACGGTGTAAATGGATCATCTGCCAAAAGCCTTAATACCTTAACAATTTGATTCTTTAATTGCGGGTTTTTCTTTGTAATCTTCCCAAAAGACCGCTTAAATCCACTACTCCAGACAACTTCCATCATCATGTCCTAGTAAATCAGCGATCAAATCATCAACGCTTCCCCTATGAGCTGTCCCATTCTTAAAAGCCTGCATCACTTCCTGAACATTAGCCAAAATTTCAATCCGCCGATTCTCAATTCGTTGCTGGCGAAGAAACTCAAATAAATACTCTCGATCTTCTGTGGGCAAACTTTCAATAGAATTAATAATTTCTTGTAAAGTCATCAGAGAACCTTCTAATCAAGTAAACTCTACCTTTACTAACTCTATTTTAATCTCCAAATCCAAAGCCTCAGCCTCTTGCATTTAGACAATTTCCGCAAAAATATGATAAAATACTGGGCGCAGTGGGGGCAAATGTTTCTGGAGGGCAGAAGCAGTGATTAGCGTAGGCGTAGCCCGCCGTTGGCATCGCCAGGGCAATCATCAATAATCCACCAATTTTAATTTCAATTGACTGGTAACTTTGGATTTTGGATTGTACATTTTATTTCAGTCTAAAATTCAAAGATAATATTGCATAACAATGTTTTTGTCAATAGTATAAACGAAGCAAAATGTGAAATATATTCACCAAAACGAATCCGTAAAATCTCCAGCATTATGTTAGGATATCTTTAGTAGAAGCTCATGCAATTTTGAAGTGTGATAGCCCTTCGGCTATAAACTCGTTTTGTATGGGCTTTTTTACTGTTGATCTATGCTGAAGGTTATTTCTACTCTTTCAAGGGAGATACAACGACAAAACAATACAAGGTAAACTATGATACATAAATCTGATAAGACACCTCCAAAGGCTAAATTACCATTTTACATTTGGTTATCTAGTAAGTTAGGCGCGTCGGTTGTTTCCCAAACAGCATCTAAAGACAGACGCAGTAGCTCTTTGTTGGCTACTATCGGTAGTTACGCTTTTAGAAAAAATTTGAACTATAAGAAAATACGACTATTGGTAATTGAAAAACTTAAACAAGAAAAAATAGCCAAGAGGAAACTTGTCGAAAAATTAAAGAGAAAGTCTCTACGAAGGATAAAAGTGTAATTAAAAAATAGAAAGTCCGACCGATTTATTCTCGGTTGGACAAAAAAAAATTCGTTATTTTATGAAATTAAAAATTTTAAACATCAATCTTTTAGATTAGTATTTGACCACGGAATTCCTCCGAAAAAATCCTTACCTGCCTCCAATATTTTGATAATCTCCTCAATACGGTCTTTTGATTCTATCGTAGGTGAAGTTATCTCACGTAAGTGTTCAATATATTTCTTCCAGTCTGCCTCTACTGCGTTAGCACCTTTTTCAAAACTCTTAATTGTATCTCGCCAAAATTGATCAATTCCATCTGCGAACTTATCACTCACACGCTGTTCTTCAAAATATTTAACGATTTGCTTTGCTAAACGCTTCTGCCAAGATTCTCCAAATAATCCCCACACAGCGAAAGCTAATGCAGCAACTAAACCTATACCTAGTACTATTGGGCCACCAATAGCTGCTATGAAAGAAATTACCGCAGCAGTGCCACCACCAATACTAATGCCAAGTGCAGATAAAAGACTAACTAACTTAGCTACTAGGATATAACCACCAAGATTTCCTAGTGTTGCTGCCCAAGCAGATAAAGCACCTATGCTAGTTAGTCCTGTAAGTCCGCCTATAAAAGCTCCTTTAGCATCGAAGGGTATCTCGATGGATATATCTAAATTTGGTAGTTTAAGTAAAGCTTCTTGGTATGAGCCGAGGAAAGCTTCAATTGAAGGTGTTAATTTATCAGAATTTACTTTGATTATCTGTTCTGCCTCGTGTTGAAGTTTCTCGACTAGATAACCAGAAAGACCTTCCTTTGCCTCTTTTTTATCATCGTACAGATTGCGGATAATTTTTTCGACGGCATCAACAGTTAAAAGTTGCTCTGTATACCTTTGAAAGGAAGTTCTGCTATTTAGTTGTAACTCACGGGTACTTTGATTTACCTTATTGCGTTTCTGCTGAGTTTCTTGTTTACGAGTTGCTTCATTCTCTTGGAGTACTTGTAATTGCTTACGCCGTGAATCTATATCAGCAAGAGTGTTTTGATAAGCCTCAATTTGTTTAGTGTACTTTTCTGTATTAGCCTCCTTTATTGCATTTATTTCCCGCTCAATGCGGAACAGATGTGTTTGAGGGAGAAATTCACTTAGTATTTTAGTAAAATTATCAAATAGCTGTTGACATCTATCAGGTCTTTCTGACCAGAACGTGAAGAATCTTGTTCGCAAATCTTCTTGAGTAATAGCGCGATTTATCTGTTCCCTGCGTGTCTTTAATACTCCTTCATTTAGTGGCTTATAGAGCCTTCTCGCCGCTCCAAATGGTATTTCTTTAAGTTGATGATCAGAGATACTAGGATCAGCATGAGTAGCCACAATGAAAAGATTACCCAGCGTTGGAAAATTACTGCTTTCATTTTCTTTTGCAGGAAGTAAACTCAGTAAGTTGCTAATGCGTCTCATATCTTGATCATTAATATGACCCTTTGCTGGTGAAGCATACACTACTACATCAGCAATCTGTGCAGCACTATTAGCCTTCTCCACATCTTTAGAAACCTCATCTGACTGATCTGAGAAGCCGGGAAGGTCTATCAGGTTGCAGGCTTGTAGCAGAGGTGAGTTAATATAGACTACAGCTGCATGAGCCGCTATATCCTCATATTCTCCATGTACCCCATATTTTTGCAAAGTATCGAAGCTTCCTGCGTGTACACAATATTTCTCGCAACGTTCTTGGTCATCTAAAAGTAGTAAATCAATGATTTGCTTACCTTTTTCATCTTTTAACCAAAAATCTTCATTAACAATCAATACATCTTCTTTGCACCATTTGGGACGGTCTTCTATATGACGGACAAATGTAATTACTCTTGTTGCTGGCTGATAACCAACTGGCAAATTTTTGCTTCCCAACAAGGCGTTTGCCATGTGTGATTTACCAGCGTCGAAGCCTCCAGTCAAAACAACATTAGGCTTTTGTTTATACAGCTTAAGCTGTTGTTGGAAATCATGGGGGGTGGCTGGTGGTGTTGGTATATCTAGTTTGTCTACAGGAGGAGTATCACCAATGTACTGATTCAGTAAATTTAGTTTGCGATAAAGTTCAGTGTATGGAGTTCCTGGAGCAATTCCTTTGAGTGGTGGTATTGGTGCTGACATAGCTGTAGCAACGTCAACCCCAAATATTTGTAGCCATTTTTCTAAAAGCCCCGCTGGAACGGTATCAGGAGCCTGCTCATAAAGATTAACTTGCATCTTAGAAATGTCCAAAGCATTAGCAACCTCTACTTGACCCATACCCGCGTTTTGACGATATCCCAGTAAGTCAATATTCATTCCTGTCGCTCTAATGCACTAATAACATTCTATATATTTAATATAATTATTACTATTTGTAAGCAGTATTAACACTTAGGAAAAAATTACGGATTGGCTCTCCTGGCTGTTTTGTTCGTGGTAGCAAGTTTATGTAGTTAATGGTGTTATGTAAAGACTGTAACTCTGAAAAGAGAGCGATACCATGAACCGATCGCAGTTTGCAGAGATCACAGGCAGTGATACATCGCAAATGCGTGTATATTGTAGAAGTATGCGATGTCAGAAAAACTGCCAAAGAGTGTAAAAACCAAATTTACCCACACATACATCAAAACTATTGTTAAAATCAAATAATTTTAAGTTAATATTCCTACCCAACTCCTATGAGAGAAACTATCCTAGAGGTTCGCAATCTCCAAGTTGAATTTCCCAGTGATGGCAACATTAACAGAGCTTTGGATGGTATTTCTTTTGCGCTGCATCGAGGTGAGACTCTAGGAATAGTAGGAGAATCGGGGAGTGGTAAATCAGTGACAGCCCTAGCTGTGATGGGTTTGTTGCAAACTCCGGGTATAGTGACTGGCGGTGAAATCTGGTTTCGTCCGCAGGAGAATGGCAAAGCAATCGATTTGGTAAAATTGCCTCCTGAGCAAATGCAGTTACATCGGGGTGGCGACATTGCGATGATTTTTCAAGAACCGATGAGTTCGCTTAATCCGGTTTATAACATCGGGTTTCAGCTAACAGAAGCGATTATGCGGCATCAAAATGTATCAGCATTTCAAGCAAGACAAATTGCGATCGCAGGTTTGCAAGAAGTAAAACTTCTACCTAGCGATGAAGAGATACAACAGCAGTATACCGATTCATCGAAACTAGATCCATCAAAGTTGCCACGGTTGGTTAAAGAACACAAAGAAGCGATGCTGGAACGCTACCCTCATGAACTTTCTGGGGGTCAGTTGCAACGGGTGATGATTGCAATGGCAATTTCTTGCAACCCATTAATCTTAATTGCCGATGAACCAACTACAGCCTTAGATGTGACGGTGCAAGCGACTATTTTGGAGTTAATTCGAGAATTGCAGCAAAGCCGTGACATGGCAATGATTTTCATCACCCACGACTTGGGGCTAATTTCGGAAATTGCTGACGAAGTGGCGGTGATGTATAAAGGTAAAGTTGTCGAGTCTGGGACTTCTGAGCAAATTTTCAGCAGTCCCCAGCATCCATATACTAAAGGTTTGATCGCTTGCCGCCCCACACTTGACCGCCGTCCCCAAAAATTACTCACTGTTTCCGACTACATGAGTGCAGAAGAGACACCAACGGGACAAGTAGTAATTCAGGGGAAAGAACCCGTACAACCTACAGAAGTTACCAGCGAAGAGATTACTGCAAGATTGGCAAACTTCAATCAGAAGGAACCCCTGCTGCAAATCCACAACCTGAAAGTTGGTTTTCCAGTACGCGGGGTGTTTGGTGGTACAAAACGCTACAATATGGCAGTCAATGGCGTTTCCTTTGATGTCAAACCAGGAGAAACATTAGGTTTGGTGGGAGAATCTGGTTGCGGTAAAACCACCCTTGGCAGAACCTTGATGCGATTAATTGAACCGATGAGTGGTCAGATTATCTTTGGGAAACAAGATATTACTAGCCTCAAAGGAGAACCGTTGCAAAAACTGCGGCGGGAAATGCAAATAGTCTTCCAAAATCCTTTCAGTTCCCTTGATCCCCGGATGAAGGTTGGAGACGCGGTGATGGAACCGTTGGTAATTCACGCCGTTGGTAAGACCAAGCAACAACGACGTATGCGAGTAGCCGAACTCTTAGAACGGGTGGGCTTGAGTCCAGATGCGATTAACCGCTATCCGCATCAGTTTTCTGGCGGTCAACGCCAACGGATTTGCATAGCCCGTTGTTTGGCGTTAAATCCTAAATTTATTATCTGTGATGAATCAGTTTCAGCGCTAGATGTTTCAGTACAAGCGCAGGTATTAAATCTTCTCAAAGAATTACAGTCAGACTTTCAGCTTACTTATATTTTTATTTCGCATGATTTAAGTGTAGTCAAATTTATGAGCGATCGCATTTTAGTGATGAATCGCGGTCAAATTGTTGAAGAAGGGACAGCCGAAAGTCTTTACCTGCAACCGAAAGAGGAATACACGCAAAAATTAATTGCTGCAATTCCTACCGGGAGTCCTGAACGTGTGCGAAGTCGTCATCTACGGGCTTTATAGAAAGTTAAATAATTCGTAATTAAGTTTTGTGACGGGGATTTAGACCCCGACCCAAAACTTGCTTATTTTTTGCACCGGGGGATTTAAAGCCACGCTACTCGGTTAAAAGGGCGGTTATAAACCGCATCTAGACAGGCAAAACCCACGGAGGTGGGTTATAAAATTCTTTTTAACAGATATTTGTGCAAACAAAGTCAATTACATCTGCAAGTCCTGACTGAGTTTTCAAATTAGTAAAAATAAAAGGTTTATCACCGCGCATTTTTTTAGCATCTCGTTCCATCACACTTAAATCTGCACCAACATACGGTGCAAGGTCAGTTTTGTTAATCACCAACAAATCAGATTTTGTAATACCAGGGCCACCCTTGCGAGGAATTTTATCGCCAGCCGCAACATCGATGACGTAAATTGTTAAATCCACCAATTCGGGACTAAAAGTAGCAGCCAAATTATCGCCGCCACTTTCCAAAAATACCAAATCCAAATTGATAAAACGTTCCTCTAACTGTTCAATTGCCGCCAAATTCATCGAAGCATCTTCGCGGATGGCAGTGTGAGGACAACCACCAGTTTCTACACCCAAAATGCGATCGCTTGTCAACGCCTGAGAACGCACTAAAAATTGAGCATCCTCTTGAGTATAAATATCATTCGTCACCACCGCAATCTGATACTGCTCACGCAATCCCTTACACAAAGCATCCACCAAAGCCGTCTTCCCCGAACCCACTGGACCAGCAACCCCTACTCGAAATGCATTCATAACTCCTCACTCGTGTACAAACGCGATTAATCGCGTCTCTCCTAACTCCTAAACAACCTTGTATACTGGGTTTCATGCTGCATACTCGCCAGCGACAAACCCCAACTACAACAGGCGAGTTGATCATCCTCCAACGCGAGAATTTCTAACGCCGCAGCGCTAAATAATGGTTGCAAATCTAGCAATAACTGCTGTCCTGCTGTTTGTCCAAGGGGAATAAGTTTCACGCCAGCAGTAATCAAATTACTTGCCCAACTATGCAGATATCCGAGTAATGCGGCTTTAATACTAATTTGCCAGTGGGTAACGGCAATGCCAAAAGCGATCGCAAAATTACAAGGATTACCCACAGCATTGACAATAGGTACAATCTGTGGTTCTAGTTTACCAAGTAGTTGGATGAGCGATCGCCCCATCTGCCAACTAGAAGCGCGTAATTCTTCTGTTTCTCTAGCAGCAGATAACCAGAGATTCCAACGGCATAGCGACTCAACATCACCCATTTTTGCAGCTTGCTCAGATCGTACCATTACTGCCGCCTCTAACCGAATTGCCCCGTAGAGCAACTCTGCTTCTAGCCAATGTTTGAGATGTATCTGGTTAGCGATCGTACCATTTTCCACCAGCATTTCCAAGCCTTCAGAATAACTATATGCTCCCACAGGCAAAGTAGGGCTAGCCAGCTGCAAAATACTCAAAAGATGGCTGTCAGTGAGCATGATACTGTTGTCCATAAGCTCCCAATTCTGGTTGAAACGGTAAAACTTCCTCTTTAACTTCTAACCCCAATTGTTCCAACATCGTGCGTAAAACCAAATCTGAAGACAAGCGTAAATAAGTGGGAGTAATTTCTACAGGTACATGACGATTTCCCAGATGGTATGCTGCACGTAATAATAAAAGTGGTGTTTGGGCAAAGGCAGTCAGCACTAATTCTGGTTTGGCAATAATTCTGATTAAACTGCTATGGGTTTCTTCTTGTAGAATATCGCCATCGTGTAACACAGTTCCTCTGGGTAAATGGAAAAACACAACCTTACCATCTGCCGTTTCAAAACGATGACGACTGCGGGTGCGTTCTTCTGCTGTTAGCGCCAGAGTAAAGGTAACTGCGGCATCGCTATTAGGTGGTTTAAGTTGGCTAAATATCAGCATACAGAGTTTCGCCTGATCTTCCGCTTTTGATTATGGTTCTATTTAAATACCATAGTTGCCTTGCCCGAAGTTGGATTGTCGATCGCTTCAGTCAAAAAGTCGAAGTTTATCGGTGAGAAAAAGCACAGTTAGTTTTAGTTGCTACTTTGTTAGGCGATGATGAAATTACATTGCCACTTTTACCTGGATTTTGTTGTTCTATCCGTTTGTTTTTTCCTGAATAATAACAAATTCTAGAAGGTTTATGTAAACCTAACCGCTAGATATAAATGGAAATATTGATTCCAAAATTGATGATATTGAACCTGAAATTTTACGGACGAGGTTGATAGCCGCAACATTAAATCATGCTCGTTATCGGTCAACTGGTTTCACCTCATAACCTTTTACCACTATTTGACATAACCTTTTCTTAATATTTTACTCGTATCTTGAGATTGAAAATACCAGGGTTTCTATTGAAGTTTTAGTAGTCTTTTGTGAAGCTTTATTGACATCAGCTCAACTGTGACTATCAAAAATAACTTCTAGAACTCTGTTTACACAGTATACACAAATATCATGATACTAATTCAACACTTACATCCTCCAGTAATCAAATATGACTATTCCTCGCCCATAGTCAGAATAGCTGATGGTCGGAAAAAGGATGATAAACCCTTCTATAAGCGTCCTGGGAAATTTAAGAGTGTGCTGTTACTATCAATTGATGGTTTGCGTCAAGCAGATTTGGAAGATCGCAAATTACAACAGTATTTGCCAAACATCAATAGTTTGAGACAAACGGGTATCAGTTACACTAACGCTTTTACTAGCACTCCCTCTGATTCCTTCCCTGGTGTATTAAACTACTTAACAGGAGCAAGTCCCAAAACCACTGGGGTTTATTATGACGATACATATAGTCGGATATTATCAGACAAACCAGGATCTCCTGCTGGTATAGAAGTTGAATTTGCGGAAAACATTGATAAAAACTCCGATCTTCTCAGTGGTGGGGGTAATTTCGGGATAAATAGTATTGACCCCAGCAAATTACCAGTAGACAGTAATGGAAATCGTGTTTATCCTCACAATTATTTG
Organism: Nostoc sp.; assembly: GCF_054880495.1. NCBI lineage: Bacteria > Bacillati > Cyanobacteriota > Cyanophyceae > Nostocales > Nostocaceae > Nostoc > Nostoc sp. Next base: position 10,186 of record NZ_JBTYKD010000255.1, on the reverse strand, counting down.
AAGGTAAACACTATTTTTGAGGTAGCAAAAGCTTCAGGTTTGCACACTGCATTTATTGATAAACATCCTGCTTATGACATTGCAAATGGTCCTTCTGGGAAGGGAGTTGATGACTTCTACGCTCCAGAAATCAATGCCAAAGTTGCTTTAGAAAATGGCAAACTTGTAGACCAATCGACAGCGCAGAATCCTGCTAATCTCACATTTAAAACGACAACTAAAGACACCAAGCTCACGGAAGCTTATGATGATCTGAAGGTAAATGCGATATTGAACCAAATTAATGGAAATAATTCACTAGGCACAACTAAACCCGGAACTCCCAACCTTTTTGGGATGAATTTTCAAGCTCTCAGCGTAGCCCAAAAGGATGCCAGCAATAATGGTGGTATTGCCACCAATGGCACACCTTCGTCAGGATTAATTGATGCTCTGGAACATACTGATGCCAGTATCGGCAAGATAGTAAATACCTTAAAGCAACAGGGTAAATTTGACTCGACACTGATAGTTTTGACAGCGAAACATGGTCAAAATCCTCGTTTGGGAACAGCTACCCTGATTCCCGAAAATACTTTTACAGATGCCCTAACGAAAGCTGGTATCACAGTTAATCAAGCTACTCAAGATGATATTGCTTTACTCTGGCTTAAAGATCAAAGCCAAGCCAGCAATGCAACAACTGTTTTAAAGAAACTGGCAAATCCAGCAATTGATACAGTTTATTCGGGTGGCGCACTATTGGCAGCTGGCTTTGGCAATCCGTTACAGGAAGATCGTACTCCTGATGTCATTATCAAACTCAAACCAGGATATGTGATTTCAAACAGCACCAAAAGGGCAGAACACGGCGGTTTTTCTGATGATGATACCCATATTTCTCTAATCCTCAGTAGTCGTGGACTAGAAACTCGTGTTAAGGGGACTTCTCAGATGATGAAAGTTTCTAGTAAACAGATTGCGATTACAGTATTGGAGGCATTGGGACTTGATCCGAGGAAACTCCAGGGAGCTAGATCTGAAAATACACTCCCATTACCAGGGACGGAGATCGAAGATGCGAGGAACTTTTGAGAATCTTTCAATAGAGATTTCCGGTAGCTAAACACGTCACCACAAAAAGGGGATCGTAGTAAGTAATACTCTTAATTTCACTTCATGCGATCGCTCAAATAGATGCGATCGCATCTATTTATAAATCTCATTACGCAGATTTATACAAAGAAAAAAAGGAGAATATTGCTACTCTCCTAACGTAATATGAGGGAAAATTTTCAGCTTAGTGATTAAAATAGGCTTGACGTTCACGCAATTGACGAGTGCGTTGTTCACGAGCTTGACGTTCACGCAATTGACGAGCGCGTTGTTCACGAGCTTGACGTTCACGCAATTGACGAGCGCGTTGTTCATGGACTTGACGTTCGCGTTGAACTTTACTGTTATTAAAAGCTACAGTATCACGATTAAAATGATCATGCTCAGATTTAAATTCAGCAGCATTAGCATTTTGAGAAAGAGCAGCAATTGAAACAGCTGCTAATAAGCCTCCAAGAAGAATAGATTTAAAGCGGTTCATATATCCTTTAATCTCCGTTGCATTGCTTGATTTGTATATTCTCAATTTAATCAGAATAATCAGGCATACACCTGTGCTAAAAGTCACCTTTAAATGGTTACTTTTGTCACTAATACTAGGATTTATATTTGATTTTTGAAATCGGATAACCGCCGAAACCTTCTTTGATATAGGGTATACCCCAGTATGCCTATTCAGCTAATAGGTAATGTAAACCAGAAAGTCGCCCCTGCATCCAATGCACTGTTTACACCAATTTCGCCACCGTGAGCATGGATGATTTGCTTACATAAATACAAACCCAATCCTAAACCTACAGAATTGCGGATACTTGCACCCCGAAAGTAAAGGTCAAAAAGCCGATCGCTTTGTTGTTGACTAATTCCTACACCGTTATCACTAAGAGTACAATACATTTTGTCATCCTTACGGATAGCGTTGATTGTCAAAAGCAATCCAGGGGGATTGTGTTTCAGAGCATTAACAATTAAGTTAGAAAAAACTCGCCATAGTTGCGTGGGATCAGCGTTCACTAATGGCAAATCTGCGGATACCAGATTTGTCAAGATTGCTTGATTTTGTGTTAGCAATGGCTCTAAATCTGCGATCGCAGCTTCGACTGCTGTCAGTAATTGTACGTTTTGGCGTTGTAAAATAACACCTTGCACTTCGCTAACATGAGCTTCCATCAACGAATTGATTAAGTTCAGTTGGCGATCGCTACTTTGAATCATCCGCTCTAAAATTGAGCGTGAAATTGAAATATTTTCCTCTGGATGTGCAAGCAAATTTTTCAGCACCATTAAAGTACCCAGCACTGGATTGCGTAAGTCGTGAGAAACTGCATGAAAAAATACTCGTAATTCTTCTTCAGTTTGTTTACGCTGGGTAATGTCTTCAATCAAACCTTCGTAGTAAAGCAGTTTTCCTTGTTCGTCATGCACTGCGTAGGCTTTTTCTGAAATCCAGACAATACTCCCGTCTCGGCGATAAATTTGGGACTCAAACTCGGAAACGCTGCCATCCTTTTCCATCAGGCGCACAAATTCTAGCCGACGGTTTGGATCAATATACAGTTGATGTTCTATATCAGTGAAATTTGCTGTCACCTCCTCCGCTAAGGAGTAGCCATAAATACGTGCTAAAGCCGGATTTGCTGTAATGTAACGTCCATCGGGACTGCTTTGAAAGATCCCTTCAACAGCGTTTTCAAAAATGGTGCGATATTTAGCTTCTGCAACCTTGAGTTTTTGATAGGCAGATTCCAGTTCTTGACGGGCGTAAAACTCAGAACGTTGCAGGCGATCGTACAGATAAACACCGATGTCACATATAGCACAAAACCAAAAAATGTATAAAATCAAGGTTACATTATATATTTCTGGGTGTTCGGGGATTGGTGTTTTTAGTCCAAGTACCGTATTCACACCAAAATAGTAAACCAGCACACCCACTTGACAGAGCAAATGAATAATCCAGCAGACAGGCATCAACACAGCTTGGCTTAAAAACAGCAGCGACCAGCCGATAGTGTCAGGTAGTGCGAAACCTCTGATGGTTGCAAACAACTGCGATGCTAGACTAATTGACCAAGAAGACCCCAAAAATAATAAATCTGGACGATGACGACCTAACTTAGTTTTATGTAATTTAAGGTAAATAATTATACTTGTAAGCATTACAGCATTGATCACAAGGCTTTTAGCTGTAAGTGCTTCTGGCAGCCTTTCCAACTCCTTTAAGGGGAAAAACAAGCCGTAAATGTCTCGTAAAGTAAAAGACAAAAGACAGATCAGCACCAGCCATAACCATAAACGCAATCTCTGCCACAAAAAGCGATCCCTATGGACGAGCCACTCCGTATCTACACGCCGAGGTTTGTAAAAACTAGTGATTTCATCTGCTGGCGTAGAAAAGGTTTTTCTCCACCACCTTTGCACTGTTGTAAATGGGATAGCCATTAGCATCCGATTAACTTTGCCCATACCGTCGAAGGTGTTTCTCTTACTCAACATTGCCACAAATAACACCTTCGCATTTTTCTGGTGACTTATGGGCGACTTGTTGCGGATGAAGTTGTTAAAGGTAATGTGAACCAGAAAGTTAACCCGCGCTTGCGGTTAGTAATGACACCAATTTTACCGCCATGTGCCTTGATAACTTTGCGACAAAGATACATTTTTAAGCCAATGCTTGTAGAACAAGAATCTTGGGGATCGCGGACATGGAGATCAAAGAGGCGATCGCACTCTAGTTTACTCATTACCACACCGTCATCTTGAATCTGAGTCCGAATCATTCCAGCTTCAACGGTGGCACTCAGAATAAAATTTAATCCTGGTGGATTATTTTGCAACCTATGTGTTATTAAATGTGCCAAAACTTTCTGCAACCGCGTCCCATCTGCCATTATTAACGGTAAATCTGCGGGAACCAAGTTCTTCAGAGTTGCTTGATTTTGTGTCAGCATGGGTTCCAACTGGGCGAATATTCCTCCCAGTAGGATGCTAAATTGCACAGGTTCGGGTTTGATCTCAATACCCTGTTTTTCACAAGAATTAATTTCTAGCAATGAGTTAATCATCGTCAGTTGGCGATCGTTGCCTTGGATCATCCGCTCAATGATTGAGGGAGATACTGGAATTGGGGATTGGGCACTTGTACTGAGCAGTTCGACAGGCTCACTGTGAGACGTTGCCGTTGGCGCAGCCTCTCGTAGAGAAGTATGGGGGATTGGGGATTGGGCATTGGGAGGAGACAAGGGAGAGACTTCTTCAATAATTCTTCCTTGTCCGCCTTGTCCCGTTGTCCCCTTGTCCCCTTGTCCCACTCCCTGATTTAACAAATTCTTTAACACCATCAAGTTACCCATCACCGAAGTTCGTAAATCGTGGGCAACCGTGTGCAAAACAACATCTTTGACGCGATGCAATTTTTCTACTTCTTGCATTTTCTGCTGCAACTGTGCTGTTCGTTCTTGTACTTGGTGTTCTAAATTAGTGTTAAGTTCTGCTAGTTTTTGGTATATCTGGCTTTGCTGAATGGCGATCGCAACTTGTTCTGACATCTGCTGTAACAAATCAATTTCTATGGGCTGCCAATGACGCGATCCTGAGCATTGGTGAGCAATCAACGCCCCAAATAATTCGTTATCTAGCATAATTGGTACAGCCAAGCTAGCCTTCGTTTGGAATTTTCGAGAGTGTGCTTTTACTTTGGGAGATACTGATATTTTTGTTATATCTTCAATGACACGGACAAGATTATCTTTTAGTAAGTTTCTTAATTCTTGTAGATAAGCTTCATCATTAGTAGACCAACCTAAGACTGATGGATACTTGGGATCTACTGATTCGGCAAGAGTTCTGACTCCTAAATTGGCATTATTTAAACCAATGAAAACTCGATCTGCTTGGAGAAATTGTCTGACTTCCGTCACGGTGGTTTGGAGAATTTGCTCTAAGTTAAGCGAAGATCGAATTCGCACTAGGGTTTTTGCCAATAAGCGATCGCGTTCTCCACAAAGGCGTAATTGCGCTTCTACCTGTTTGCGTTCTGTAATGTCGTGATGGACTGCTAGGATGCTCTTGTTACCATTTAAATCAATGACTTCGGCTGAAACCAGTGTTGTAATTATCTCGCCAGACTTTTGCCGAAATTCAAATTCCAAGTTGCGAACAACTCCTGTGGCTTGCAACTCCTCTAACAAATTCAGGCGATCGCCATCGTCTACCCAAAGATTTAACTCAAAAGAAGTTTTACCAATCACCTGATCTAGCTCATAACCTGAGAGTTTCACAAAACTGTCGTTAACTTCAATAAAGCGTCCTTCACCCAGCGTACTAATAGTAATTGAATCTGGACTGCAACTAAAAGCTTTAGCAAATTTTTTAGCAAGATTTTGTAATTTGACTTCTGCTTGTTTGCGTTCTGTGATATCTCGGACAATTGCTAGTATCTCATCTTGACCACTCACTACTAACCGCGCCTCATAATCTCTGACTCCCAAACGCGTTGATAGTTGATATTCACAAGTTTGCAAAGTTCCAGAATCTAAAGTTTTAGCGTAGGCGTAGCCCGCACTTGGACTTGGCTCAGTGACCACCGTAGGCATCGCTACTTGGCTAATCGTCGCAACATCACTGGGCAATAACTCCTGCAAATGTTTTCCAATTATTTCTTCTCTGGAAAGAGTGACATTGGCTCCCTGACTTTTCAAATCTAGATACTTACCATCGCGGCTGATGCGAAACATCAAATCCGGGATAGCATCCAAAATTGCTTTATACCGCGCCTCACTCTCTTGCAATTTTTCTTCTGCTAATTTTCGCTCTGTAATATCCATAACTAAGCCATTCCAAAGAAAATCGCCTTCTTCTTGTAATTCCGGTTGCGAAGTACCTTGAATCCACTTAAGTTTGCCACTAGGCGTAATGATCCGACCTTCCCAATGCCAAGGTGTAAGAGTGGTGCTACAAACAGCAATAGATTCTGCAAAAGCTTTTATATCTTGTGGATGAATCAGTTTATATAGCACCTGGAAGTCTGTCTGTAAAGCTTCTGGTTCTAATTCATACAAATATTGACAACCAGAACTAACATAAGGGACAAACACAGAACCATCCTGCCGTTGCAGAACTTGAAAAATCACCCCTGGTAAATTGACGGCAAGTTTTGAGAGCAGGTTAATAGGCTCTTGCTGGCAATTTGGTGTATACAGCCATTTTACAACGGTTTCATCCACTCTTTGACCCTTTGATAGACAAGCTATTGATGTACAATAAAAAGCCAGAATAACCAATTTAACAGTTTTGATTCTGTGGACTTAATCGCTAACAGAAGCAAAATAGTACCTTATTTCAGAGTAGATCGTGAGCAGGCGCTCGCATTCACCCAATCGGGTGAACCATTTGTCAGGGGGAGAATCAGTTGAGGATTGCGATAGTAGTCCCTCAAGCTAAGGAAAACTTGGTACGTAGTAAGCACAAAGCATGCTTAACACAAGGAATAAAGTCCTGACTACAAACTTATTTACCCAGCATAGTAGACTTGACAGACTACTAAGATAGAGATATAGCTTCCACCCAAACTGATAACATGAATACTACCACCGTCAGTTTACCTCCTACCCTGGAATTAAATATCGACTTGACTGACGAGCAATTTTTTCAGCTTTGTCAAAATAATCGAGACTTAAAGTTTGAGCGGACAGCTTCAGGGGAATTAATTATTATGCCACCTACGGGGAGTAGTACTAGTGACCGGAATGCTGATTTAACTTATCAATTAAGAGCTTGGAGTCGTCAAAATCAGCTAGGGAAATCCTTTGACTCTTCTGGTGGTTTCAAACTTCCCAACGGTGCAGAGCTTTCTCCAGATCCGTCTTGGGTGAAAATGGAACAGTGGAATGCTTTGAGCGAAGCAGAAAACGAAAGATTTGCTCCTTTGTGTCCCGATTTTGTGGTTGAGTTAATGTCTCCGAGTCATTCCTTAGAAAAAATGCGAACCAAAATGAGGGAATACATGGAGAATGGCGCAAGATTGGGCTGGTTAATTAATAGAAGACAGCAGCAGGTAGAAATTTATCGTCCCAATCGAGAAGTTGAGATTTTCTAAAGTCCTAAAACTCTATCCGGAGAAGATGTTTTGCCAGGATTTATTTTAGATTGGGCAGAAATTTTGTGAGTAATCGCCTATTGTACAACGCTGGTATAATTATCATAAATTATTCTCGGAAATTAAGTGTGATGTCTACGACGGGCTATGCCTACGCAACGATAACATCACAGATAATATTGTTAAGCCGTAGTTGCAGTAAACGGAGCCGACTTTGATCGCAACAATCAGATAGAAAGTAGTTTCTCGATCCAGCTAATCTATTCTCATTTAGAACATGAATAGATTACTAACATGGAGAAATTAATAATAGGTTTTTGGGAGTGGATAGTTTCTGTATTATGGCGAGGCTCGGTCTTTTTTATCAAAAAAGTCAGGAGGACGTTCGGCGAAGGCTCAGTCAAGAGGAAAACCCACCATTTGCCGTACTAGCCAGTCTTTCATATTCAGGTTGTAAAACTGACATGATAATCAGAGAATCATAACCATTTTCTGATTTTAGACATTCGCGTAGCTTTCCTTCGACAATAAAACCAGCACCTTTGTAGACAGCTTGAGCACGATGATTTTGTTCTTTAATATCCAGCCATAACCGATGTGCTTTGTATGTCTCAAATACCAATTTCTTAATCATTTCAACAGTGTCTTTGCCATAACCTTGCCCCTTTTGTGTGACGACAATGCGACGAAACTCAATACTCTGATTTAAATTAAGCAGTCCAGCCAAAATAACATAGCCAATTTTTGTTTCCGTTTGCACAATCAGATGAGCAATATCAGAATCAGCGATCGCTTGAAGATGCTGTTGATATGACCAAGGAATGATGTACTGTCGATTATCGTCATCATACTCGGCTTGCAGAACATAATCGAGATCAGCTTCTTGGGTTTTGCGTAGACTTAAACTGTGCATGATCTCATCCAACGACATCTTATCATCACTTTATTCGTTATTATGAACGCTTACGTTTATTTTAGGTGAACATTCACCAGCATCACGCTCATCTTTACGGATCTAGTTGTCATTGATAGTGGGGTGATAAAAGCAAATGAATTCCTTAATAAAAAATATATTGAAGGAGGCATCAATGCAATTACAACAGACATCAGTTTTAGACAAAACCCTTTGGGAAGCAGTTCTCAATCGAGATCCCACTTTTGAAGGTAAGCTTTTCTACGGTGTTCGCTCTACGCGCATTTATTGCCGACCGATTTGCCCTAGTCGCAGACCAAATCGTAATCAAGTTTGTTTCTTCCAATCGGCACAAGAGGCTGAAATTGCAGGTTTTCGGCCTTGTAAGCGCTGTCAGCCACAATCTGAAAAAGTTCCAAATCCGGCTAAGGCGAAAGTTTTAATAGCATGTCGATACATTGAAGCCCAAGCTGATTACATTCCAACCCTCTGGGAATTATGCTCTCAGGTGGGAATGAGTCCCAGTTATCTGCAAAAGGTATTCAAGCAAATAATTGGCGTATCCCCTTTTAAATATGCAGATGCGCTGCGTAGCCAACGATTAAAGCAGCGTCTCCAGTCAGGAGAGGAAATTGCTGATGCAGTTTACGACACGGGGTATGGTTCAAGTAGTCAACTGTATGAGAAAGCACCTAAACAACTGGGAATGACACCAAAGACTTACCAACAAGCTGGAAAAACAATCAGCATTGTCTATGCGATCGCTCCATGTCAACTAGGATATTTGCTTGTGGCAACAACAGAAAAGGGTATCTGTGCCGTTAAACTAGGTGATAAAGCAGACAAGCTTGAACACACTTTAAATCAGGAATTTCACCAAGCGCACATCATGCGTGATGACCAGACACACAAAGACTGGATACAAGCAATCCTCAACTTTATTGCCGGAGGCGAGGCACATCTTGATTTACCAGTTGATGTACGCGGGACAGCATTTCAGAAACAGGTTTGGGAAGCATTACAAAAAATTCCCTATGGCGAAACTCGCACCTATACCGATATCGCCCGTGATATTGCCAAGCCGCACGCAGTCCGCGCGGTGGGAAATGCTTGTGGAGCTAATCCGCTCGCGCTGATTGTACCATGTCACCGTGTCTTGCGAACTGATGGCACTCTTGGTGGTTATCACTGGGGAATTGAGCGCAAACAAAAACTGCTTATACAAGAATCGAAATTGAGCAAAGATGACTCAAACACCTGAACTAGAATCGTTGACTGAAGAAAGTCTGAGCCGTGGTTTAATGGTGCTTGCCAATCTTGACAGCGATTTGGCTCGGATTTTAGAAACACTGGGACCTCCACCAATATGGTCAAGAGAACCAGGTTTTGCAACGCTGTTGTGCATAATTCTGGAACAACAAGTTTCCGTAGCGGCTGCAAGGGCTGTATTTAACCGTTTATGTGAGGTCGTTGTAACTCTGACACCAGAAAACTTTCTGAGATTGGATGATGTTCAATTAAGAGGGATTGGATTCAGTCGGCAAAAGATTCTATACTGTCGTGGATTAGCGAATGCAATCGCAAGTGGTCAGCTTGACTTAACTAAGCTGGAAAGAATGGATGAAACTGTTATCAGAACTGAGTTAAAGCGCCTCAAAGGTATAGGAGACTGGACAGTTGATATTTACTTGCTAATGGTGTTGCAACGTCCTGATGTCTTTCCTAAAGGCGATTTAGCGATCGCGATCGCTTTCCAAAAACTCAAAAACTTGGCGACGCGTCCAACACCAGTCCAACTGGAAGCAATGACACAGCACTGGCGACCGTGGCGAGCGATCGGTGCAAGACTTCTATGGCACTATTACCTGAGTAATGCCAATTCTCCCTAAACTTGCAATGATTGCTCCTTCTCCCTTGGCGCACTTGGCGGTTCGTTTAATAAATATAAACCGTGTCTATCTTAAAACCTGTAGTTCTTCGGTGATGAAAAGGATTTGCCCTCATCCCCCAACCCCTTCTCCCAAATCTGGGAGAAGGGGAGCCAGAATTTCAAAGTCCCTCTCCCATATCTGGGAGAGGGA
>NZ_JBTYKD010000254.1:0-24280 GCF_054880495.1 Nostoc sp. | reverse complement strand
AGTAAATTTTATGCTCAAAATTGTTCAAGCAACCTGCACTAATGGCGAACTGGTTCTGAGTGAAAAACTTAGTCCCGAATTAGAAGGTAAAACCATACAAATTGTGATTTTTGAACCAACTCAATCTACTCAAACAATTGATGATGGAGAATCCAAAATCGATCAATTTTTAGAAAAAGTTAATAACTACTCTTTCCGACTTCCTCCAGATTACCAATTTAATCGAGAAGAAATATATGAGCAATAATATTTTTATCGATACCAATCTCTGGATTTATCTTTACGCTAAAAACCCACCTGAAAAATACCAGAAAGTTGCAGAACTTATCAAAAATAATTCATCATTGCTCTTAATTAGTACTCAAGTTTTGGGTGAGTTATTTCATGTTTTAAGTCGAAAAAAGTTTACATCAAAAACAGATGCGATTACAATTATATCAGACTTAATCAATACCTTTCCTGTTCAAGCCATCAACACAACAGAAGTTATACAAGCACTAGAAATTAATACAAAATATAACTACTCTTATTGGGATAGCCTAATTATAGCTACAGCTTTACTAGGTAAATGTTCCATAATTTACTCAGAAGATATGCAACACAATCAGCTAATAGATAACAAAATAAGAATCCTTAATCCATTTTAAAAGTAGTTTATAATAGGGTAATGCTGAAAATTTTCCTCAATCTTAGTAGTTAATTATGCTTATAAAACTTGAAGAAATATTTAGAGATATTGATACTTTAGCAGAAGAAGCTCAAATCTTACTACTTGATTTTATTCAGTTACTCAAAAAGCGTTATCCACAACCAGAATCAGAAAATCATAGTCAGGAAAAAAGTCTCTATGAAAAATTTGATGAAATTGGATTAATTGGTTGTTGTTCTGTTGACGAAAATTTATCAACCACATATAAATAAGTTTTATCTAATACATTAAATCCTTTTTAAAATCTTCTATTTTTAAGTAATTATAAAATGTATTCTTGAGCAATACTCAAAGCTGAAACCCCTGATACGATTGCACTGTTCACATTAATTTATCAGCCGCGATCGCGCAATTTCTCTTCTACCAATGGGACGTACTTGTATGCTGTAGAGTGAAACAATTGCCACAGTTTCCCCATCCAATGTGACAAATTCAACCTCATATCCTTTGCCACCCTGATGTACTAAAACAACTGTGCCTATATCACCCTCTTCTAAACTATATTCTGGTATATCACTAGTCAGAATAACTCTATCAAGTTCTTGAATCATTGTTCTCTCCGTTTTAGTGGGTATGAAGTAACAAACTTAGGAATAGTTTCCCCTGTTTCAATAAACCAACGTTATATTTATTCTAGACCTCAACTATCCAAGATTAATTTATTATGAAATTTCAAGTAATTTTTACCTTTGATTTAGAATATGCAGGTTATGTTGCTGAGGTTCCTGAACTTCCAGGCTGTGTGAGTCAAGGTAAAACATTAGATGAGGCAATTGAAAATATTAAAGATGCCATTACAGGATATCTCCACGTTCAAGCTAAACATGGCAATCCTTATATTGTTAAGGAATCGCAAGTGTTTATCGGGGAAGTTGTAGTATAAATGAGATATTTATCAAATCTCTCCGGTAAGGAAGCTGTCAATATTTTTGAAATATTTGGTTATGTATTAGATCACCAAACGTGAAGCCACATGATACTTTGGTGTGAATCAAAACCAACTTTATCAATTCCTAATCATCGGGAATTAGCACCTAGGTTACTCAGAAGTTTGATTCGACAGGCAGGAATTACAGTTGATGAATTCCTCGAAAACAAATGAACTCAGAGACAAGCATCACTATATTGTAGGAGATTGCTAGTCAAAATAACCCTATCAAGTTATTGAATCATCTTGTCAATCTTACAGCCTCAGCCAACTATAATGTACTTAAGATATTACACAAGGATGGAACAATGACCAACACTCAAAAGATGGTTCGCTTAAACTTAGATTTGTCACCTGAACTTAATCAGATATTAGACGAACTAGCAAAAAAAATAGGCACAAGTAAAAGTGATGTTTTGTGTCAGGCTATAACCTTGATGCAAATTATGGTTATAGCTAAAGAGCAAACCAAAAAATTAGGAGTTCCAGAAGCAAATCAATTAATAGTGAATGAAATCATTCTCTCCTCTGAGCAACAGCCAAAACCGCATCCATCAGAAGCTTTTTTAGAAACCTTTGAAACCTGGGAAGACACACGCACCGCAGAAGAAATTATTGATGAAATATATTCAAGTCGGACTATAAGCGATCGCAATTATAGCTTGTGAACTATTTACTCGACACTGATACGTGTATCTATTGGCCTAACGGTTGCCAGCCAGTCAGAGAGAAACTCTTAGCAGTCGGCTGGGATGAAGTATGCATTTGTGTTATTACTGCTGCTGAATTGTACTATGGTGCATACAATTCTAATCGAGTTTCAGAAAACTTAGCTAATGCAGAAAGATTTATTCAAAACTTACCTGTTTTACCTTTAACTGATCCTGCTCTTAGAAAGTATGGTGAATTAAAGCCAGAACTCCGTAGAATAGGACAAACAATTGCTGAATTTGATTTACTAATTGCTAGTGTTGCAGTGGCAGAAAATTACACTTTAGTTACAAACAATACTCGTCACTACAGCCGCATTGCTAATTTACAGTTGGAAAACTGGATTTCACCTTAAAAAATATTAGATAAAAGAGAAATGACTACACAAGTAAATAATCAACGTTTTCAAATAAATTTAGATTTATCGCCAGAACTTTATCTGACACTGAATAATCTCACGCAACATATTAATGGAGATAATGCTGAGGTGCTTATAAAAGCGATCGCACTCTTAGAAGTGGCAGTAGATGCCAAGCAAAAAGGCAAGCATATCTGGATTACAGATGATAACCAAAATCTTGAAACTGAAATTGTTGGTATCTAAATAGTATGACAGACATAACAGATTTATCAAAAATAATTGCCACTAAAGGCGACAATCCACTAATTCTATCAACTGTAAATGTGCAGTCACAAGAAGACGCAGAACTTGAGCGAAAGCTACGAGAACTCAAGTTTAAACAAGAACTAAGAAAAGATTGGATTTTATTTATTGTCAGGGATGTAGTAATTTTTCCTGCTGCCATCCTTTTTATTTTTGCTGCCAGTGGTTATTCCCTATTTACTCAGATTCATAGGTAACTTATCTGGCTACTATTTATAATCAACCGCAGAGGTGCAGAGTACACAGAGAAAAGAGAGATGATAGAGTTCACATCAAAAACAATTTAGAATTGTGGGAAATTATTTATCTTCTCTCTGCCTTCTCTGTGGTTATTTAAAAAATCTTACAACTTATCTAGCTCAATGTAATCGCGTAACTAATTTTACAGACGACGAAGCCAACTTGCTGAAAGTAGACATAACTGCCTCGACTTCATAACCCAACCACAGGCTCAAGAAATCTTCAATAAGTATCCTAATGATTAATTTGACTTAGAGGATGTTTTAAAAGTCCTCTTGTCGGTAGCAAAACGTTCTAGATCCCCCTAAATCCCCCTTAAAAAGGGGGACTTTGATTCTGTTTCCCCCCTTTTTAAGGGGGCTAGGGGGGATCATTAAGTGCCTAAAATCACAGCCAAATACTTTTAAAACATCCTCTTAGACCGTGATCATGACGGCGTTCTATTATTATTTATAGTGGCTGCAAGCAGCAGGTTAAAAAGTATCATATTGTACAAGAAATTCCTTAGTTCGCTAGAAGTAATTAATTTACTTAAAAAAGTTTGGACAAAATGCCAGCATTCCAGAAATTTGATTGCTATATTAGATTAAATAACTATTCTGGCAAGGATTAAAAAGCTGTGCGGGATGATTTACAGGGTTTGGAAATTAGTCAGGATGAACTGCAAAAGCTGACTAATTTACCTGTCAATGAGGAACTTGTAATCATTACAAATCCTCTGAAAATATTAGCAAAGATATATATCCAAAAACTTAAAAGCTCTGAAGGGGCAACTGTAGTGTTTATTGGATTTTCTACATTTGTTTTTGTCTATATTTTATTTCATATAATTATTAAATTTTTCGTGACGTGGATAACAATTCCATCTTGGATTTTATTAATTGTCTTAGGTCTTTTGGTTGGTGGTCTGACACAAAGTATCTTATATTTAATCTGGAAAAGCAGAAATAAAATTGTCAAAAGGAATATGACAAAATCTCTGCAAATTCTTTTAAGTGAGGTGAATAGATACAATAGTGTTATTAGAGTAATAGATATCAATGATCAAATAGAAGAAGCTGGTAATCCCGAAGTAGTTATAAAGGAAAGAGAGGGTGTTGTCGAAGCGCTTAAACTCACCAAAGCTGATTTAGTTCGCGCTTTGAAAACAGAAAGGATTTTGAGAGAGCATAAGAACTTTATCCTTAGTAATACAGAACTCTTCGTCAACAATTTAGCAACTTTAGCAGCCATGCAAGTAACTGAACAGGCTACTGAGCATGGAAGATTACTCAATGAAGCATTGCAGATTGCATTAGATGTGCAACACGAAATGAAAAGATTACAGACTCAGCGTTAAAACCAATACTCAGGGCGGGCTTTCCTACCCACCCCACAAGATGGATAATCCCTAACTTGTAGTCCATAGACGCTGCTGGGTGGGTTGGCTTCCAATCTATTTGCCAGACATCCTCAATGGCTTTTTCAATAATCCTTCCCACAGCTGCGATCCCCGGTCTAACATAAAGAATATTTGTAAAGCGATCGCTTATCCGCATGGACTGGAAAGAAGTCAGAGGCAACTGGGTAATCATTCCCCGAAATCCCATAGGTATCATCCATTTTTTAGGAGGTGCATTTGTCGCCACTGCACCGCACATCACTTATCGCTGGTTACTCGAAGAATTGGCAAGTAAAGGTTATGTTGTAATTGCTACGCCTTTTGTGAATACATTGGATCATACTGCGATCGCAAAATCTGTGCTGCTAAACTTTGACCGCACCCTCGAACGCTTACATGACTCTGGGGCATTACGCAAGCTTTATTTCCCCATCTACGGCGTTGGACACAGCATGGGCTGTAAACTTCACTTGCTCATTGGTAGCCTCTTTAAAGTAGAACGTGCAGGCAATATTTTAATATCCTTCAACAACTACGCTGCTAAAGAAGCTATCCCCCTAGTAGAACAGTTTAATTCTACTTTGAAAATCGAGTTTACCCCCTCACCGTTGGAAACTAACAAGCTTATCCAAGAGCGCTATAATATCCGGCGCAATTTATTAATAAAATTTAGCAATGACACCATTGATCAATCGGCTGCTTTAACCAAAATATTACAAGAACGCTTTGATGAGATGGTGACAGCACAAACGTTACCAGGAACTCACACAACACCTCTAGGTCAAGATATTAAATGGCAAACTGGAACATCTTTCAGTCCCTTTGACGCTTTAGGGCAATGGTTCAAGCAAGAAGCATACCGCGATTTGAACCAGCTAAAAAATACCATCCTCTTATGGGTGAATCCTCTTGCACCACCATAATATTTTCTGATGTCAAAAAGTCATGAGTTCGACTGGGAAAATACCAATGAGTTAGTAGTATCTCTGTATTGATACTACTAACTCATTAGCCGATACCATATTTTTTTCTATTTTTACAGCAAGTTATTAATGAGTGCTTCCTACAACTTTATATGTTTCAAATACTAGTAATTGATGACGACTATTCAATAAAAATACTCCTGAAAAGGATGTTGGAAAAACAGGGTTATGAGGTAGTTACTGCCAGTAGCGGTGAGGAAGGAATAGAAAAGGCACTAGCTTATCGTCCAGCACTAATTATTTGTGATTGGATCATGCCGGGCTTGACTGGACTGGAAGTTTGCCACCGCATTAAGAAAGACCCCAAATTTTCTACCACATTCTTTATTTTATTAACATCCTTAGATTCCGTTGCCGATTGCGTTAAAGGTTTAGATGCTGGTGCTGATGATTTTATCTCCAAACCTATCGATCAGAATGAATTACAAGCACGGGTAAGAGCGGGATTACGCCTGCATCAGTTGAGTAGAGATTTACAGGCTCAAAAGTTGCTTTTAGAATCAGAAATGTCAGAAGCCGCAGAATATGTGCGATCGCTGCTGCCTGTTTCCATGACTGAACCCTTCAATATAAATTTCCGATTCATTCCCTCGCGGCAACTTGGCGGTGACTGTTTCGATTACTACTGGCTCGATCCTGATTATCTGGCAATTTACTTAATGGATACTGCTGGACATGGACTCAAAGCTACTCTTCCCTCTGTTTCAGTGCTGAATCTGCTCCGTTCTCGTGCGCTCAAAAGTCTGGATTACTATCAACCTAGTGATGTATTGAAGGCTTTGAATGATACCTTTCAGATGAATTCTCAAAATGATAAATACTTTACGATTTGGTACGGAGTTTACAACCGAATCAACCGTCAGCTAATTTATGCTAGTGCAGGTCATCCTCCAGCAGTTTTAGTAACTGGCACATCTCCAAGGAAGTCTGAAGTTAAACTATTGAAAACCCCCGGTATGCCAGTTGGGATGTTTCCAGAGGCAAAATATGTTGATGGATTTTGCAATATTGAAAACTTCAGCACCCTTTACATTTTTAGTGACGGCGCTTATGAAATCACTAAATCAGATGGCACACTTTGGAGTTTGGATGCTTTTATTCAGTTACTGGTTAGCTTACAACATCCTGTTGATTGTCAACTTGATCCCGTACTGAGTTATTTAATCGCTCTGAACTCCAAAGATGCTTTTGATGATGATTTATCTATTTTGCAAATTAACTTTGATGAATTAAGTATTTGAGACTAAAACCTGATTAAATGCGTCTTGGCTGGGGAATATTTCAAATACTTTATCCATATTAGTTAGTTCAAATAATATCCTGACTTGCTCATTAATTGAGCAGAGAACAAGCTTAGTATCGACGGCTCGTAAGGTTTTGAAAGCTAATACTAAAGCTCCCAATCCTGAACTATCCATAAAAGTTACGTCTTTAAAATCAACTAACACAATTTTTGCACCAATTTCTAAAATATCAGTGATATTTTGTCGGAATTCTTGTGCACTTGTGGCGTTTAAATTACCACTGAGCTTAATAACTTTTACTTCTTCTTTCATAATTATCTCACGCTGATTTTTGTAAATGATGCTTTGATTTCGCTATTATATACCCATAATAGAATATTTAAAAATACTTGTAAAATAAAAAATTCTAAGATTAAATATTGATAATTAATTCGGATAGATAAAGATTAATTATCCATGTTTTCATCTGGTTTTTTAGTGATTATAAAAAAATCATTAACTTACTTAAATATAATTTTTGTATAGGGGTTAACATCCGAATCATTAGTAGATATAATCATTTCTTGACTATTGAGTACTTATCATAGTAACTAGGACCTACGCTTATTTATGTCCAATTACTTACATAATTGAAAGAATTCACCTCTGGACTAACGCTCTAGAGCCAAAAATTTCGGTTCCAAGAGCGCCAAGCAAGCTCGAATCTTCGCCTCTGCTGTCTTAGTATTCCCAATATCGGTGATTTCTGAACAAACAACACAAAAAGTAAAGAGTTATGAATTTATAACTCCTGTGCAGACGCGATTAATCGCGTCTGCCTCAAACAGGACTCACTTTGGCTCTGTAAAGCAGCTTCTCACGTTGAAGGTAGCCAGTATAGCGTACCTTGACTGTTTCTCCAGGTTGTGCAGTCCCCTCCATTAATTGGTGGAGTTGGGGATTATAAGGTAATTCTGCTCCCACGGGTGCGATCGCTTCCACTCCCCACGCCTGTAAAAGTTTTTCTAGGGGTTTCTGCACCAACGGTACTATTTTGACTGCTGCTAGCTGGGGATTTTCTTGCGCTTTCTGTGCTGCTGTTGGCCATTGCAATAATAAAGACTCCAGCAGTTGCAAACTCGACTGCTGGAATTCTTGTAGTAATATCTCTCGCTGCTGTTCTATTTGCAGCTGCGATCGCTGGTACTCTTTTCTTAAATCTGCAATTTCTTCTAATAAATCCTGAGTAGGCGCTGCTTTCTCTTGTAACAACTCTACTGTTGAAAAAGTTGCGATTAATTCATTCAATGGCATCTGTAGCACTGGCGACAACTTCAGCAGCACATCTACGCGCATCTGCTCTAGCTTTCCTTGGCGTAACCGCAAAAGTTGACGCTCTGAGACGCCAGTAGCGCGACTCAGCGCTTTAAAACTACAAATACCCAGCTTTTGCATTAAATCTTGCAAAAGCTGGGTATTGGGCGTTGGGCATTGAGTATTGAGCATTGGGTATTAGGGGCACTTGTACTGAGCGTTGCCGTTGGCGCAGCCTAAGAAGAGAAGTATTGGGCATGGGGCACTTGTACTGACTTGTACTGAGCGGCGTCGTTGGCGCAGCCTCTCGTAGAGAAGTAGCGTTGCCGTTGGTGCAGCCTAAGAAGAGAAGTATTGGGCATTGGCTATTGGGAATTGGCGATTAAGTTTTTCTCTATCCCCTATTCCCTATGCCCCATTCCCCATTCCCAATTTCTATTCTTCCAGTAAACTTCTCAACATCCAAGCTGTCTTTTCGTGTACTTGCATCCGTTGAGTCAATAAATCGGCGGTTGGTTCGTCGTTAACCTCCTCTACCACGGCGAAAATAGACCGTGCAGTTCTGACTACGGCTTCTTGTCCTTCCACTAATAAGTGGATCATTTCCACAGCTTTAGGAACTCCAGGAGTTTCTGGAATCGAACTCAGCTTGGCATATTCGCTGTAGGTTCCTGGTGCGGGATAGCCAAGCGCTCTAATTCTCTCGGCTATTAAATCAACTGCTAAGGCTAATTCTGTATACTGGGTTTCAAACATCAAATGTAACGTTTGGAACATTGGCCCGGTCACATTCCAATGGAAATTATGAGTTTTCAGATACAGTGTATAAGTGTCAGCCAACAGGCGAGATAAACCCTCGGCAATTTTAGCCCGACTCGCCTCGTCAATGCCGATATTTATATTTTTGACTGTTACTTTCGATGACATAATTTTCTCCTAATTAGGTTATATGTAATTGGGTATTGGGTATTGGGCATTGGGCATTGGGCATAGGTAGGTTATTCTCTTTGTCCCCACTCCCATTCTCTATGCCAAGTGCATCTTCAAAACGCTCCGGGGTGCTTTACGGACTCTAGCTAAAACGGTTTCTTTGCCTAAACGTTGGCAAGCTTCATACCGATGGCAACCAGAAAAGCCATAATATTGTCCATCTACTTCTAGGACATCAATAGGTTCTTGCTGCCCAATCTCCGCAATCGATTCCATTAAAGCTTGCACTTTATTTGGATCGTTTACACGGGGCAACGGCCGGTTTATCTGATTTAATGGAATTTCTTGGACTCTAACCATAAGGAGTTTATCCAACTAGTTCTGTTTTGTGTCTCTATATAAATCATAGTCATTATGACTTCGTTTTGCAACTACTTTGGGCAAAACTGTTAATGGTATCATTGGAGCACTCATGCGACAAAAAAACCGCGCTACAAAGCAATTGGAAAATCAGCTCCAACGCCGCATTAACGGGCAGAAGACGCTCGATGACTCGCTATCGCTTTTCTACGAAACGCTCCGCGAACGCTATCAGGTAGCCATGAAATTTTCGTTTTGGCGTTTTTCCCACACTGTGCTGACAATATTTTGTCTATTGGGACTAACTGCTGCATCAGGGCCTGAGAGCAACATCCAGGATAGGGAACTGAAAATTGGGATTGTGCAGCGATTTGGCGATAAACCCACAGCCAAGCTGGAACTGGAACCCACAAAAGGCGATCGCTTAGAGCTAAAATTTCAAGTCGGCAACAAGCAGCAAATCCTGTTTACCAAGAATCCTGTAAAGCTGGAAACAGTTATGCAAGCTTTACCCCAGTCGGCAGTCGAAGAAGTAGTAGTTTTAGGTACATATCGCACCTTTGAAACTGCGGAAGACAGTGCTAATAAATGGCGTTCTCAGGGAATGAAAGTGGAAATAGCCCAGCCAGAACGCTGGCAGGTTTGGGCAAAACGAGATGTTTATAGCACTCCTTTACTGCGACGTTTGCTATTGCACAACATCCAAGCTTCTACCAAAGAAAAAGTATATCTTGATACGAAAATTCGGAAACAAGTGCCGCGAGTGAGTTGGGTGGTGGATGGTAAACGCTACAGCCCAAATGATTTGGAAATTAGCACTGATAAAAACTTGATTCGGGTGAATAAAACCGAAAAACAAGAGTTTGGTCGTCTTTATGCTGGGCGACTGAATTTGCAGCCAAATGCCTATGGCACATACACTCTAGTTAATCAAGTACCTTTAGAAACTTATTTGCGTGGGGTTTTGCCTTACGAAATAGGCACGGATGCACCAACAGCCTCCCTGGAAGCTCAAGCAATTCTCGCCCGGACTTATGCCTTGAGAAATTTACGCAGGTTTGCCGCAGATAACTATCAGTTGTGTGCTGATACTCACTGCCAAGTTTATGGTGGCTTGAATGGAGCAGCTGCCAAAACAGACCGAGCGATCGCTTCAACCAGTGGTCAAGTACTAACATATAAAAATGAACTAGTAGATGCCCTATATTCTTCTACCACTGGTGGCGTTACAGCCTTCTTCAGCGATGTTTGGAATGGCGATGATCGTCCCTACTTGCGGCCTGTACTGGATGCTGCCACTAATTTTTGGAACTTGTCTAAGCAGAGTTTAGCAGATGAAAAGAATTTCCAAAAATTTATTAATCGGCAACAAGGATTTAATGAAAGTAAGTGGGATATGTTTCGTTGGCACAAGGAAACCTCTTTAAAGGATATTACCAAGGACTTGCAGAAATTTTTGCAAGTGAAAAACAGTCCCGATGCCAAATTTCAGACAATTCAGGCTATGGCAGTAGTGAAGCGAAGCCACAGTGGACGCATCCTTGAACTTGCAGTTAAAACTGATCGTAGCACCTTTGTTCTTCACAAAGACGAAGTTCGTAGTGCTTTTGCTGCTCCTAAGAGTACACTATTTTACATAGAACCCCTGAACAAAGGCAAATCCGAACTATGGGGATACGCTTTTATTGGTGGTGGATTAGGACATGGAGTTGGCTTGAGTCAAACTGGCGCTCAAAATTTAGCTAAATTAGGTTGGTCAAGTCCAAAAATTCTCCAATTTTACTATCCAGGCACTCAGATTCAAATTCTCAGCAAAGAGACTAAACTTTAACCCTGTTCTATCACTCTGGGAAAAGAAAAATAATTGTAGGTTGGGTTGAACGAACGCGAACAGCGTCCCGGAGGGAAGTGAAACCCAACAAGGACGAGGTTTTTGGGTGTTGGGTTTCCTTACTCAACCCAACCTACACCTAGATTGATAAAAGTCTTGAAAAATATGGGTTTTAGATTTTTATCTAGCGACAGTGATTAAAGAGGGTTAAGCTTACTTAAAAAATCAAGCGGGAACACAGTAAAATTTGTGTTCCCGCTCAACAGGAAATTAGGCTTTTTGTCAAAGTTGCTTTAAGAGGTACACATGGCATTCAGAGGGTGTTGACCCTAGATGCAGTGCTTCTATTTTTTCAACATGATTAACTCTTGCAAGAGGTTTATTGTTGAGGGGCCTAAATCTTAGTAGAGTTCTTCTTCTTTGTGAGTTTCGATTGTCACGTCAGAGGTTGGGTAAGCAACACAGGTTAGTACATATCCAGCTTCTATTTGATCGTCATCTAAGAATGACTGATCACCCTGATCAACGGTACCCTTTACCAATTTACCTGCACAGGTCGAGCAAGCACCAGCGCGGCAAGAGTAAGGCAGGTCAAGACCAGCTTCTTCGGCAGCGTCTAGAATATAGGTATCGTCCTCAACGTCAAGTGTTTGGTTCAGCCCTTCGGCCTCGTTGATTAATGTCACTTTATAAGTTGGCATTGAGTAATCCTCTCTTTTTCAAACGACAGTATAAGTTATCTTTAGGCAAAGGTGACGGCTATTCTGTGGGATTAGCCGTTGGTTAAAATTTGCTTCAATTCTGATACTACGAGAAAAATTAAACGATGTAACTGGAAATTCAACCCGATTAGTAAAGAAATTTAGTTGCTTAAACCTGATAAGTTTTATTTATATGATTTTCTGCCTTAGTCAGACTGTGATTAGAAAAAACTATCTTAGGGATGAAAAAACAGGAATAGGATTATATGGAACCTATATTTTGTACGACTTACGCAGAAGAGATCCCCAACTTCTCTTCAGAAGCAGGGCTGTTTCATTCGATCAGGTAGAGATTCTGTCAATATCATCAGTGATAAATAAGGTTTGAGTTGGTAATCTAAAAATTACCGCAATAACTCCGTAAATTTAAGTGCGTTCGGTGCTAACCTACGGCAAGACCAAAGGCGATCGCGATGATAATTGTTGAATCAGATTTTTTAATCACCTGATTTTTTGGGGTTAGACGCTGTAAATTAGCGCCTTTTAGGGAACTGGCAGAATCAAAAACAGAACTAGTGAGGATCATGTATAATCCAGAAGCAGCTTTGGAAAAAGCAAGAGTGCGTGTAGGTTTGGTGGGTAGTGGGTATGCGGCAAAGTTTCGGGCTGAGGCATTTCTCCATGAGCAGCGAATGCGATCGCATTTAGTCGCAGTTGTTGGTCATACCGCAGAAAAAACAGAAACCTTTGCCAAAGAGTACGAGATTGAAGCGTTGAGTTCTTGGCAAGAGCTAGTAGAGCGTGAAGATATAGACTTGGTGGTGATCTGCACTATTAATCGAGATCATGGTGCGATCGCTCGTGCAGCCCTTACCAACGGCAAACACGTAATTGTAGAGTATCCTCTTTCATTGGATGTAGTCGAAGCTGAAGAACTGATTGCCTTAGCCAAAGCCCAACAAAAACTTCTGCACGTTGAACATCTAGAACTTTTGGGTGGTTTGCATCAAGCCTTAAAGCAAAACTTAGCCAAAATTGGTGAAGTGTTTTATGTTCGCTACAGCACCATCAATGCCCAGAATCCTGCACCCCGCAAATGGACTTATAACCATGAGTTGTTCGGTTTTCCCTTAATTGGTGCCCTGTCTCGCCTACATCGTCTCACCGATTTGTTTGGTAAAGTATTTACAGTTAACTGTCACCAGCGATATTGGGAAATAGAACCGGAATATTACCAAACCTGCTTCTGCACTAGTGACATTTGCTTTACAAGTGGGCTTTTAGCCCAAGTAGTCTATGGCAAAGGCGAAAGTATTTGGCAATCAGAACGCAAGTTTGAAGTTCACGGTGAAAAAGGTGGTTTAATTTTTGATGGTGACACAGGAATTTTCATCCAGCCAGGGGAAACAACACCTATAGAGGTTGGCCCTCGCCGGGGTTTGTTCGCCAAAGACACGAGTATGGTGTTAGACCATCTTTTTGATGGCACTCCTTTGTACGTTACCCCAGAGGAGAGCTTGTATAGTCTAAAGGTTGCTGATGCTGCACAAAGAGCTGCACAGACAGGGATAACTATGTTTATGAAAAATATCTAGATAAAAATTAATGAAAACCGAACTAATTGTTATTTTATCCCAGCGAGAATTAGAGAAAATGCGTCAAGCTGGGCGTTTAGCTGCTAAACTTCTCCAACATCTGGAACCTTTCGTGAAACCAGGGGTTAGCACTCTCGAACTCAATGATGAAGCCGAACGTTGGACGCAAGCTCATGGAGCAAAAAGCGCACCTCTTGGGTATAAGGGTTATCCGAAGTCGATTTGCACTAGTGTAAATGAGGTAATCTGTCACGGCATTCCCAACGCCAAGCAAATTCTTAAGGAAGGTGACATCATTAATATTGATGTTACGCCGATTGTTGAGGGTTATCACGGGGATACATCCAAGACATTCTTTGTTGGCACCCCTTCCCCAAAAACCAGAAAGCTGGTAGA
Source organism: Nostoc sp. (assembly GCF_054880495.1). Taxonomy (NCBI): domain Bacteria; kingdom Bacillati; phylum Cyanobacteriota; class Cyanophyceae; order Nostocales; family Nostocaceae; genus Nostoc; species Nostoc sp. Next base: position 10,314 of record NZ_JBTYKD010000254.1, on the reverse strand, counting down.
GGTGACAGAAGAGTGTCTCCGTTTGGGTATTGCTGAAGTTAAACCTGGGGGACGCATTGGCGATATTGGTGCAGCCATTCAAGAGTATGCTGAAGCCCAAGGCTTTTCTGTGGTGCGAGATTTCGTTGGACACGGTATCAGTAACATTTTCCACACGGCGCCGGATGTTCCCCACTATGGCACACGCGGTAAGGGCAAGCGCCTCAGACCAGGGATGGTTTTTACTATTGAGCCAATGATTAACGAAGGCACTTACGAAGTCGAAGTTCTGGGCGATAAATGGACTGCTGTAACGCGCGATCGTTTGCTTTCTGCTCAATGTGAGCATACCTTAGCTGTAACTGAAGATGGCGTTGAAATCCTGACTCTACCTGAAGGCGAAAATTACTAAACTGGTAGATTTTTCTACTACTTGATTAACATAATGGTTCAAACTCTTGCTGCGGAAAACGTCACACTTGAGCAACTAATATTGCTCTATGGATTAGAGTTAGTTGATTCGGAAGAATTCTTTCGAGAGTGGCAAGATGACCTACCATAACTGACAAACTTAGAAAAGCAGTTATTGGATCAAATAAAGGCAGGTTACATAAATTTACGGAACTATCCGCCTTTATTAGAAAATACAGTCAACACGATTGTTTTATCCCCATTGCTATTCATTGGCAAGTTTTATTTACCTCCTTTTCACGTCAAATTAGAGAAATCTATCGAGATTGAAACACAAGACAAACAAACTATCATCAAAGGACGAATTGACTTCTTACTTCTAAATCAAAAATTCTGGGTAACAGTTATTGAGTCTAAACAGGTTGCTTATTCGGTAGAAGCAGGACTTGACCAAATTCTGGCCTATATACTGGCTGCTCCCCAGTCACAAGATGTAGTATTTGGGATGATTACTTCTGGTGGAAGTTTTATGTTCATTAAACTGCTCAAAGGTTATCCTCCTCGCTATGCCACTTCAGATATTTTTGATGTCCGTAATCGGGGCAATGAGTTATATAATGTACTCCAGATTTTGAAGGGTATTAGTCAATTAGCTTTTGCTTAATCAAAGGTAGTTAGAATAATCAAGAGCAGCAATACCTGCTCTAGTTCTGAACCTGGAAGGAGAAATCTCTATGGTATCAGCCACTATTAATACAGGTAATCTTAGCTCTGAGGCATTCATTGCTGGCTATCTGGATGATGTCCGCTATGAGTTAATCGACGGAGAAGTAATCGACTTGGAACCCACTGGACTTCATGAACAGGTAGCTGGGTTAATTAATCGTAAGCTCAATGTAGCAATTGATCTGCTGAACTTGCCTTGGTTTATTCCCATGAAATGCCTGATAAAACCATTAGGTCAAAATTCAGCCTTCAGACCCGATGTTGTGATTGTTGATCAGACGCATTTAGCGAATGAGCCATTATGGAAAACTGAGCCAGTGATTACACTAGGCAAGTCTGTTAAATTGGTAGTGGAGGTCGTTAGTACCAATTGGCAGAATGACTATGCGCGGAAAGTGGAAGACTACGAAGCATTAGGCATTGGGGAATATTGGATCGCAGATTATCTAGGGTTGGGAGGCAAACGCTATATTGGCTCATCCAAAGAACCTGTAATCACGATTTATCAGTTAGTCGATGGAATTTATCAAGGAGAGCAGTTTAGAGGAACAGAACGCCTGATTTCCCAAACATTTCCAGACCTGAATTTGACCGCAGAACAGATATTTGTTGCCGGTCACTAGAGTTAGAAATTTGGAAATACGTGGCGCTTTCTGGGGAGAAGTATGTGAACTGCTTAATAATTCATTAGTGGGGGTTATGTTGGAAAAGCGCAAAAACAATGTAAACTAACTTTTAGCATTATTTTGATGTCAACATTATCAATAAATCCAGTGCTTCTCAAATATTCAGAGTTAATAGCAAAGACCTGCTCCAATGGGGTGTGGTTGTGTTATCTCTTGCCACTCGTTATTTTTCCATATTATTTTCTTGGCGTTGCTGAATGAAAGTGTGAAACTCCATGTTTAAAACTGTTTTCTTTGCGCCTTTGGAGGAACCAAATTCATACGTTTAATCAGCAACGTCGTTTTCTGATGGGAAAGTGATGAGGTAATTTTTTACCCTCTAAGTTAAGGACAAACACATTAATGGTTACTTATAACGGTACGAATGGCCCTGACACTTTGATTGACTACAATCACTCCTCTTTCAGCTATATTAACTTTAGTCAAGTTACCATCAACGGATTTGGCGGTGACGACATTATCAGTGGGCAAGATATTTTTACTTCCTATATTGTCTTTGGGGGTGCTGGCAACGATCTCATCGTTGGCGGTTTGAACAATGATGTCCTCATAGGCGATGATTTATTTGGCGGCGTTCCTGGTAACGATTACCTCGCTGGGTCGGACGGCGACGATGCCCTCTATGGGGGTGGTGGCAACGATACTCTCGATGGGGGTGCTGGCAATGATAAACTCATTGGGGATCCTGGCACTGATATGCTCATTGGGGGTGCTGGCAACGATGTTTTCCTGTTCTATTCAGTTTCAGATAGTCAACCTGGTTTGTCACGAGATATTATCAAAGACTTTGTTGGAAACGGTAACTTACCCGGTGACAGAATCGATATATCTAACATAGACGCTAACACCACCATAAAAGGCGACCAAGCTTTCACTTACATTGGAACTCGCGCATTCACCGCAGCAGGTCAGATCCGTTATTCAGGAGGTATTCTCCAAGGTAACACTGATAGTAATCTAGCGGCTAATTTCGAGATTCAGCTTGCAGGATCACCACTATTAGTGGCAAGCGATATTATCCTTTAATAGAGTTCTTGCAAAATTCCTTAACACCCCACTTCTAAAAGCAAATTCTTAGGAGTGGGGTTCTTATTTTTGATTTATCCAAGAAGTAAACAGAAGTACAGTGGAGTTGACGGAAGAAGAAATGCGGGTTAGTTAAAGGTAATCTAAAATCTCAAATCCAAAATTGGTATAATTATTTTCCCAACTTATTGGGAATACCTTCACAACCACCAGGAATAGTACCTCTAGTTTTTTCACCCCCCCAAGTGCAACAGTAGCAACGTGCAGACTCAGACATCCGTTGCACATTCGTAAAATCGGCATTTTCTACCACAGCGCCAGTGTGTTCGCCCGTTTCATAATCTGGTGGTTGAGTGCGACTGCGGGGTGATGCTTTGTCCACTACACCGTAAAATAGGCGAATCGCGTTGATATCAGCACCACTGAGATTAGTATTATATAAAATTGTGCGCGAGAAGTTGGCTTTTACTAAGTCACAACTCTCTAAATTAGCGCGGACAAGATTAGCTTCGCTCAGGTCAGTCCAACGCAAATCACTACCAGAAAGGTCTGCTCCCGCTAGCATTACGCCTAAATCAATCACACGCACACCTTCTAGGCGATCTTCTGCATATCCACCACTCCCGTCGAGAATGGGGCGACCTAATCGTTGATCGCGTTTTAGGGGCGACAGCAACTTGGAACGTGAGAGAAAGCGGAGAATTTTCGCTTTACCACTACCATCAACACTACTTAAAATTGCCGCCGTGCGTCCTTCAGCGATCGCTCTTTCTTGAGGCCAATCTTCTAATAATCCTTCTTCATCTAATACTAAGTCTGAAACGCCTTGGAAATAGGAATCAATTGTCTGTTGCTGGGTAATAATATTTTGCTGAACTGTTAGCAGGTTTTGCTGAATTGTCAAGTCTTTGGAAATAACATATTGTCGCCACGCCACGTAAACAGCAATAACCGCAATGAAAATTTGCCCCAAAGCGCCAAACCATTCTGCAAGGGTTCCAGCAATTTCCCAGTTAATTTTGTGTCCCCAAACAACCAAGCGATCGCCTACACCTGTGAATCTGATCAAGCCGATGATCGCTACTATTAGTCCCAAAAAGGCCACAATCAGCGTGCGTTCTTGGGGTGAAAACCACTCGTTTAAAACTTTTTGCAACCAAGGCAATAATATCGCTAGGGATAACAGCAAAGTGATCACCGTTCCGATAATGCCGATGATCATGTTATTGAGGATAACTCCAATAAAAGTGATGGCGATCGCTACGAGGATGATCAATAATACCCTCGGCTTAACGGTGAATTTGTTGCTAGTGGGTTGCTTGAAGTCAGAATGGGCTTGTTTGAGAGCAGTTGTATGTTGCGGAGATTGCAAAGATGCGATCGCTGCTAGGGCTTGTTGTGTCGCTAGTGTTTCTGAACTGAGGTTCTTCTCAGTTGCACTTCCGTCAAAGTCATCTGGTTGCAAATCGTTTTCTAGGATAAGTTCTGGGGTTGCTAGATTAGAGGAATCGGAATGAACTACCCACAGTTGGCTGCGCCTGAACTGTGGGTTTCTACATACCCCAGTCCGTTTTTAGCGGAGACTTCCACGGATTTTTGACGCTTCTTTTCCCCCAGTTGCCTCATACTTCCTGCTTGTTTGCGGGTGCGTGAGGTAGAGCTAGCAAGATCAGCGTCTACGAGGCTAGTTCCTAACCCCGGTAGAGGAGCCACTGCGTTGCAGGGGTTCCAAGAGTTGTAGCAAGTGGCGTTACCTTTAGCCCAATAAAGCATTACTTCGGCAGCAGCGATATCTCTATCCTGGCGATAACTACAAACACCACACTCATGTACTCGGACATCGAGTGTTTTCTTGTGTTGGTGTCCACATTTAGGACAAGTTTGAGAAGGTTTTACCCTCCGTGTTGGAACCTCTACGAATAGACCACCAATCTGTTCTATTTTATATTTAATAGTGCTGCGAAGCATTCCAAAGCCAACGTCAAGGATAGACTTGTTTAGTCCAGCCTTCTGTTTTTTATGCTTGCCTTTTTGGGCTTTACGGGTCATGTTTTTTACTTCTAGCTTTTCAGTTGCAACGAAGCTATTACTGCTGATTATTTCTGCTGCAACTTGGTGTACCCAATTCTGACGTTGATTTGCAACCCGGCGGGTGAGCTTACTAACTTTTAATTGAGCTTTTTTGAACCGTCTAGAAGCAATAATTTTTTTCTTTCTATTTGGCGCACGTTTGCGTCGTTTGTCCTTAGACGCTTTTTTGATTAGATGCTCTGCATTCCTCAAAAACTTAGGAGCATCCATTTGTTGATGATTCTCGCCGTCAGTGATTGATAACGCTGCATTGCATCCTAAGTCGATACCAACAGCGCCTACTGGCAGAATCTCTGGCTTGAGAACTTGGTCTAATAGGTTGACAGTAATTGAGGCATACCATTTCCCATTGCGATAAACAATGGTGCAAGTAGTTGGTTTACCCCAGTACTTACCCTGTCCACGCATCTGAATACGCCCAATTTTAGAGAGATTGAGATATCCGTTTTCGCCGTCAGATTCTACCTTAAAACCTGCACAGTCTGGATACGTCCAACCTGAATAATGTCTGATTGATTTGAATCTAGGACGTTTACCCAACCCTTTCAACCAACGCTCAAAAGCAAAGTCAACACGCTTAAGAGTGGCTTGCAGCGCATGGCTAGGAAGCTCTTTGTATTCTATCCAAACCTTTTTAAACGCAGGTAAGCAATTCTGTTGCTCAAAGTAATCAACCTTATGGTTATATATTTGGTACTGATTGAACCTGTTATTTACTGCGGCGTTATACAAGTCCTTATGGAGCTTTCGGTGATACCGCAAAATTCCCAAGGTTTTCTCGTTTGGGTATAGCCTAAAAGTCATTCGTCTTGTCGCCACAGTATGTTCTCGGTTCCTCCAAAAATCTGGTATATTAGTCAAAATACATCAGACACAGTTGTTTGTCAAATGCTTCCTCGTAAAGGGTCACACGCTGTTTTTTCGATTCACTTGCACTTCGTTTTCATTACCAAGTATCGCAAAAAAGTAATTACCGCACCAATTCTTGAGAGGATGCATGAGATTTTTGCAAATATTTGCATTAAAACTAATTGTATTTTGATAGAGTTCTCAGGTGAACAAGACCATGTTCATTTGTTGGTAGATTACCATCCAGATAACAATATTTCTGATTTTACTTCTAGTCTAAAATCTGCTAGCAGTAGGGTTATTCGCAAAGAATTTAAGGAGCATATTGATAAGTTTTACTGGAAACCCCTGTTTTGGTCTAGCTCGTATTATGTTGCTTCAAGTGGTGGCGCACCGATTGATAAACTTAGGAAATATATCAAAGAGCAAGACGCGCCAACTTAAATATTTATGGATTGGTTATTTCCACTTCGTTCCAATAACCCGCTCCGATCCCTACCCTATGAGTACATTGAGGGTAGGCACTGCCGCGATACGTTCAACAAGCAATTTATCACTGAAGTTAAGAATACAGCATACCTAAATCTATGCCTCTCCTGAAGCGTGACAAGTTAGAGCAGGCTGTTTGTAAAATAAAGTTGCAAGTAACAACCACCAAAGTGACCAACAGATGTAAGATTAGCGTCTGTGCTAATTTTTACAAGAAAAATGAAAAGGTTTAGGCAACTGGTATTCGCTTGTAGTGCGATCGCTGCTTTGATTGGTACGAGTCTGAAGGTTCAGGCAACGTCCAAACGGCTGATTACCCTAGACGATATGTCTGCTATCCACCAAGTCAGCGAACCGCAAATTTCTGGCGATGGAGCCTGGATAGCCTATACAGTCAAGAGTACCGATATTAAGAATGATTCTGTCAACAACCATATTTATCTGACTTCGTGGGATGGCTCCCGCACCATAAAATTAACTAACAGCAAAGATAGTGAAAGTTCCCCTCATTTCAGTCCTGATGGAAAGTACTTGACTTTTCTCTCCAGTCGTCAGCCCGAGAGTGAAGGCAATCAAATTTGGCTGCTGAACCTTGCAGGTGGAGAAGCAGAAAAGATTTCAGATTTTCCAGGAGGCGTTTCTGATTTCGTTTGGTCGCCCGATGGCAAACAACTGGCTGTAATCGCCGACGATCCACCCCCAGAAACTCACAACGAACAAAAGATCCCACAGCCAATTGTCATCGATCGCTTTCAATTTCAGGAGGACGGCGTTGGATATCTTGGAAAAAGTCGCCAACATCTCTACCTGTTTGACTTAGCAACTCACAAAGCAGATATTCTGACACCAGGTGAGTTTAATGAGTATTTGCCCAGCTGGTCTCCAGATGGAAAGAAGATTGCTTTTGTCAGCAAGCGCGGTGCTGATTTTGATCGGCATAACAATTGGGATGTCTACACAATCAACGCCCAATCAGGAGCAAAAGTACATCAAATAACTACCAATGAAGTCCCCGATTGCGATCCCTCCTGGGGTAGCCGACCTGTTTGGAGTCCAGATGGGAAGTTAATAGCCTATCTGCAAGGAGGCCCTCAAAAGCTAATTGAGTACGCTGTTTACCATCTTGCCGTTATTCCATCCGAAGGAGGTACTCCACGCCTGTTAACAGCAAAACTTGATCGCAATGTTGTTAAGCCACGCTTTACATCTGATGGCAAATCAATTCTGTTTTTGCTGGAAGACGATGGCAATGTTCACCTAGCAAAAGTACCAGTAACAGGCGGTAAAATAGAGCGATTGCTAGCTGGACGCAGAAATATCAGCGCCTTTGACTTAGCGGGTGACGACAAGATTGCCTTGTTATCCTCAATGCCGCAGCAGCCAAGTGAGGTTTTTGCCCTCAAAGGCACTCAACTGCGTTCAATATCGCACCAGAACCAGGAATTGCTTGTCCAACTTCTATTAGGAACGACAGAAGAAATTAGTTTCAAGAGTAAAGATGGCACCCAAATCCACGGTTTTTTAGTCAAACCACCGAATTTTCAACCAGGAAAGAAATACCCAACACTCCTTCAGCTTCATGGTGGCCCAGTCGGGCAGTACACAAACCAGTTTATGTTTGACTGGCAGCTGTTTGCAGCTCACGGCTATGTTGTCGTTGCAGTTAATCCACGGGGTAGTTCGGGACGGGGTGAAGCGTTCTCGAAGGCTATTTACGCTGACTGGGGAAATAAAGATGTTCAAGATGTCCTTGCTGCTGTTGACTACGTTGAAGCACAAGGAATAGCCGATCCATCTCGGTTGGGAATAGGTGGATGGAGCTACGGTGGTATGTTAACAAACTATACGATTGCCCAAGATACCCGTTTCAAAGCTGCGGTAAGTGGAGCTAGCATTTCCAATATTTTGGCAGGATACGGTACTGACGAGTATGTTTATGACTACGAACAGGAACTGGGCGTGCCGTGGAAAAACCTCAAGACTTGGCTACGAGTTTCTTTTCCGTTCCTGCACGCCGACCGAATTGTGACACCAACACTATTTCTGGGTGGCGATCGCGATGCTGAGGTTCCGTTGCACAACTCTGAGCAGATGTATGAAGCACTCAAAAGTTTAGGGGTTGATACTCAATTGATTATTTATCCTGAGCAATCCCACGATATTAGCAAGCCAACTTACCAGCGCGATCGCCTACAACGCTATCTTAATTGGTATAGCAAGCAGGGATTGTGAGTATAAATAGATACTTTTGACGAACTTCAGGGGTCATCACGAAGCGCAAGGAAGGCACGGCCCTCCTCAACCGCCTACGTAGAGAGGATTTGGAGGAGCGCTTTCCGGGCGTTTTGCAGTCCGTTCTCGCATCGACGGCGGCTGTTCTCGACAAGGGATAGCTGAAACGCGCATTACGCCCGCACATAAGAACATTTAGTTTCTATCTGAAAATTTTTGATGACTGATAAGATAATTTCTATATATTGTGGGGTGGGCATCTTGCCCGCCCTGATTCATGAGCGTGCAGGATGTCCACCCCACAAAATTGAGTAATGTATTTGTTGCAAGTCCCAGTCCTTTGCACTCAATTAAGGTGCAAGGGCATTACCCCGAATTAGGCTACCAATGGTTTTGGCAGTAATTTTCAATTGGGTGATGGGATTAGCTGGGACAACCGTCTTATACAGATAGCTATCGAATGTTAGCCGTTGTACATCAAGGTCATCGCACATTTCCACAAATGCCTCACGGGTGGCATTGGAACGATAGAACACGCTTTGCAAAATGTCCAGCACTTTGTAAGTGAGTCCGTATCTTTTATCCCAACGCTTCAGGTAAACCTTGAGGTCATCTTCTGTAGGAATACGGCTACCACTATTAGATGTTTCTACAATAGTTTCAGCACACATCCGCCCAGATTTAGCGGCAAAATAAATACCTTCACCAGAGGACTTGGTAACGTAACCAGCAGCATCTCCCACCAAAGCGATGCGACCGACAACACGACGGGGACGGGGATGTTCAGGAATCGGGTGGGCTTCGACTTTGATGATTTTACCGCCTGCTAGCTTCTCGGATGCACGAGCGCGGATACCAGCTTGTAACTGTTTGATGCTGGCTTTATTGATGTGCATCGTACCAGTACCGACAGCTACGTGGTCATGTTTGGGGAAAACCCAAGCGTAGAAATCGGTAGAAACGTCATCACCGACGTACATTTCGGCGAGGTCGTTATAGTAGGCCATTTTGTCTTCGGGTAAGCGAATTCGCTCTTGGAAGGCGATCGCATAATTGTAATCCCCAGCGTCCATTTCCTTAGCAACGCGAGAATTAGCCCCATCCGCCCCAATAATTAGATCCACCTTCAGGGTTTTAGCAATACCCTGTGATATCCCATCTGTATGGTCAATGTAATGAATGGTATAAGGGTCAGTATTGTTTCCTGGTATATCGAGTTTATGAACAGTGGCATTAATTAAATTTGCGCCTACTTTTGCCGCGCGATCGCGCAAAAAGCCATCTAACACTTCCCTGCGGCACATTCCTATATATTCTTCTTCATTTACCAGATTGATATCAACCTCACGATTGGAAGGTGAAATCATTTTCATCTTCCGTACCCGGCGATCGATAATCTCTGGCGGTAGGTCAAATTCACTCACCATACATAGAGGAATTGCACCCCCACAAGGCTTTGCATTGTCTAGCTTTCGCTCAAACAAGTAGGTTTCAATCCCAGAGGCTGCCAGTGTTTCTGCGGCAGATGAACCAGCAGGGCCTGACCCAATAACAGCAACCCGTAGTGTCAAAGGTCTTTCTCCCAATCTTCACATTTACCCAGAGCATACTATCACGGTCTTTCGGCTGATTTGACGCTTTACCTTCAGGTTTCTGTTGAAATGCAATATTCCTTAATGTTTCGATACGAATGGGGAGTGGAGAATTTGGTTAATTAACTTTCTGCATCGGTTGGGTAAGGTTCAGGAGTCACCTCCATCCCCTCCCCTAAGAACCGGACATGAGACTTTCGCACTCATCCGGCTCAAGCCTTACTTCAAACTAG
>NZ_JBTYKD010000253.1:0-4571 GCF_054880495.1 Nostoc sp. | reverse complement strand
GAGTCAGGGTGAAATCACCATCTTTTGACTCAATAACCAAACCAGATTTACTGACATATTCATAATCACTCTTCAGCAAAAAGTGGACGTCTAAATCGGCTTTTTGCAGTTTTGCACCATAAAAGCCACCTAATGCACCAGTTCCTATAATGGCGTAACTACGCTTGGACATTTTGCTAACAAAGAGATTTTTCTATAATGATCATAAGGCCAATACGTTGTATACATATAGCCAAAAACTGCTGGTGTAGCATGGTTGTAGTGGGGGTAAATGAGCAATCAAACGTGCGACCCGAAGTTCTACGCCAAAGTTGCGGTTTTTCTTGTGGTGGGTTCTTTGTCTCTCTATCCCACTGTTTCTTTCATTGATTGCTTGAAAAGTCTGCAACAGGGGCAAGCACCTAGCAAAATTGAACCGTCTAATTGGGTTGATTAGGACTACAACAACGATTTTCCAAGTTGATGCGGGAATTGTGACTTTTCCTTTAAGGGGTTGACCTTGAGTGCCTAATGGCCCGGCAATGATGTAAAGTTCTTTACCTTCTTTTGTGACAAGTTCTCTAGAATATTGCTCTAAACCTTCCCAAGTGCGTCTGTTATTATCGGGAGTCTGGGGAACCATGTTAGTCATCAAGAAAGTTGAGGAATTATCCTCTACCGTCAGAGAGCGGTCTGCTGAAGGCACAACATGACCTTCCAGGAAGCTATATGTTTATCATCGCGTAACCCTAAAGACCAGATGGATGTTACTAATATTGAGATTAGCTCTGTAGAGATTCTGCCTCCCAACCAAGGAAACGTTGTAGCGCAAAATACCTCTCAACAAGTAACTCCAGAGTTGGTAGAGGAGGTAATTCGGCAATATTATTACCGCACGCCTGCGGTTGCTAATGATGAGGAGTTAATTTTGGCTTGGGCTGGAAGTCAAAACCGCGAACAAACCAAGCGAAAATACTATCGATTTGGTCAAAAATTGCTCGATTGGGTACGGAATCAAGGTATACCTGATTTGCGTTTGATTCAGCTACCATTCTTACTAGAATTTATTGCTAGTTGGGGTGACGTTTCCCCTTATACTAAATCTAACCAAGTGCTGATATTGCGATCGCTCTGGAGTTATGGGAGCGGGGAGAGTATTCGCTATTTTTTGCGGAATATTGCAAGTACGATAAATTACGATAATTTCAGTGATTTACCGAAGGCAGAGCGGTATCTAGAAGATTGGGAAATGGAGAAGCTGGGTAAGGCTGCCTCTCTTATGAGAGGGCGGTATTGGCTAGTTTTTAACTTGATTTTTTATAGTGGGATGCGGGTTGGCGAAGTCGGTAGAGTGACGGTTCCGAGTGATGAACCAAGGTTGCCCAAGGAAGATTATCCGGGTTTATATTGGCACAATTTTAAATGGCAGCCAGACCCGACACCGGATGATAGGCAAAGGGGGTATTACACAATTAAGTTTCGGGGCAAAGGTGGGAAGTACCGAGAAATTGGCTTAGACCATCAAACTTCGCTGGTTTTTAAGAAGTACCGAGGTATGGCTAGTGACAAAATGCCAGTGTTTCCCAATATGTCACCTGACCCAAAAAAACGGGGTCTGCCATTGAGCGATCGCTCAATTAAAAGGTTGATTCAAGATATATCTGAAGTGGCCAAACTAAAATTTTCTTGTCACTGGCTCAGGCATTCTCACGCAACGAGGGCGGTGGATTATAAGAATGTTTTTGAGGTGCAAAACCAGTTGGGGCACAGCAAAACCGATACAACAAAGGCTTATATCTGCACAAAAAAAGACGCAGGCACGGGTACAGTACTGCCAAGGTTTTGAACTGTTGATATTTCCATAATGGTAAAAACGAGCAAGTTTATCAATCCAGTTCAGTCATAGCTTATAGTTTTTTCAAATACATATTTGAGTTTATTGAAGTACCAAAGATCATAATTTTACCTAGAAGAACATTCAAGCATCCGTGAACAGTATGTAGGAATGCTTACTTTAAGCCAATTATCGGGCAGATAGTACGGTAATAATGCGGGTTGTATTGTGAAGAGTTTTTTAGAAACCTGTACCGTCCGCTCGTGTTCTAGTAAAGTTTACTAGAATAATGCCGCTAGGAACTAACCGCTTCTTTGTTCTCCCTGTATTGCTCATATCTAGGTAATATCTAGGTAACGTCTAGGTGAAGCCGGATTGTCCGCGACCGAAATGAGCGCGTCATCATCTTGATAATTACCTTGACACTATCATGATAAAGGTGATTATTGGTTGTGCAGTACCAGAGGCAATCGAAGGAATCTAGTGATGAATCGAAAAAAAGCTATCTTCTGTCTACTCTTAGTTGCCATAATCGCGGCTCTGTTTGCGATCAATCCAGAACCGGGAATGTCTGAGTCCCCTTCACTATTAACATGAAGCAGAGCGTGAACTTTCTTTAATGAAAACTTCAGTCTATCAGCATCCTACCGATGTCGATGAAGTAGTTGGACGCTTCAACTATGATTGCTCAGGCTTTTTAGATTATGCCTTGCAGAAAATCTCCCCTCAAGCTTACGCTGAAGTACCTGTTTCTAAATCCAAGCGTCCACTTGCTCAAGATTTTTACACTTTGTTCTCTCATCCAATCCCCAAATTGTCCCATTGGGTTCAAATTTCTCAAGTCAGTCGCCTTCGTGCAGGAGATGTTGTGGTTTGGTTACGTCCCCCAGACAATGACAGCCATAACACAGGGCATGTGATGGTAATCAGTGGTAAACCAACAGCCTCTAGTCAGGTAAATAAAAGGCTCATTCCTGTGATCGATTCAACTTCATCTCCCCACGCTCAAGACAGTCGTCATCGCAAACAAACGGGATTAGGCACAGGAGCGATTGGAGTGATTGTGGATAGTCAAGACAAGGCGATCGCATTTCGCTGGCGAGGTGGGGAATCTAAACAGGAAAAAGAAACTGCGATTGCATTTGGCAGGCTGCGCTAATCATCAAATGGCAAGGATATCGCTACAGGTACACCATTGGGACAGAAATCCAGCAAATAACCACAGAGGCAACCTTATAGCTTTGTGCAGTATATTTTAATAGCTCTAAATTTTTACGTAATATTTACTCATGAATTTTTTAAAATCACTTATCATTCCAGCTGCAACAATAATAGTTACCGTTGCATCACAAAATCCATTTTTTATTCAACGAAATAAAGTTTTAGCACAATCCATGTCCCCGGTTATTCAATACGCTAATAATTACACGTCCAATTACCTAGGTAATTGGACTGATAGTCCTAATGGTTTTGCAGGAGATCAAATTGAAGTTTACTCTAATGGCTCATATCAACTGATAAAACCAAACTTTCAGGGTGGTGTTGGCAGGTACTTACCAGGTAGTGATGACGTTACAACAGGTAACTTTACCGTAAATAGGTCTACAATATTATTTCACCCTCAAATTCTTCAAGTTTACAGTAATACAAACCATCCCAGTACATTGGGTCGCGCATCTTCTACATCTTACTACCCACATAATAGAAATAACGATTCTTTAGGCATTCTACAAAATAATATACTCGTAGTGAAAGACAGTCGAGGAAATATAACGCATTATACCAGGGTTGTTAATAGCATTGATCCTTATCACTTTAGTAATCCACTAAGTAGGTAGCCACAAATAAACCTAAACAATTATTTGAACTTCTGCTCAAAAAAATCTCCAACTAATTACGACTATTAAAAAAAATATGAGAAATCGTTTAATGCCTTTAATTGATAAAATTTTGAGATCCCCAAGCTCTAGAGTATTTTAATAATGTATTAATTAAATCATCTTAAATTTGGCTAACCTAAGCGTTTTTTCTCACTTGTGAGAAATCCGGGAAGCGACGGTCAGTCCTGTTTGAGCATGACTGAAGCTCGTACCTCTTAGATTTGCGCCTGTAAAATCTGCACCTCGAATATCTGCATAACTAAAATTTGCACCCTCAAGGTTTTGACCTTTGAAGGAACATCCACGAAGATTTTGACCGGAGTAGTCCTTAATCATAGTTTTTAGGACAAGCTGTCTTGATTTAGATTGTCATACAAATTTGGTATTCAAGATTCCTGTGCTTTTAACCCTTGAATGACCAAATTTTGAACCGTACCTTGACCACAAAATAACGTCCGCGTATTTTAAATCTGAACCATAATGCAACCAAAAGTTTTATTTAAGCATTTTGGAAAAAATGCCGCCCTTATCACTTCGTATGAAGTCGGATTTTTCAACTTTACGGTCTAGATATGGTTCAAAATGCTCAAAATATCGTTCAAAAACATTTCTCTTCAAAAATTGATTGACTCATATCTTGCACCTCACCGTATAATCCCAGAAAAAGTAAAAAGATGTGCGATAAAGCTACCTAATTTTTATTGGCTTTTATCGATAAATCAATACTTTTACTTTTTTACTGAGTAATAAAATCACATCAATTTTTGTTGGTGCAAGATGTGAGTTGATAGATTCTTGCTCCCGGCGAAGCAAAAACATGGTTTGAGATGACTGTAACAATTGCCTACCAACTTGACAAATGGCTTCAATCGAAGTGG
>NZ_JBTYKD010000252.1:0-15420 GCF_054880495.1 Nostoc sp. | reverse complement strand
CGGGGGACTAGCTTCGCATCCCCCGGTAGGTCTTGAACACTTGCCTTAAATGTAGTGATTTAACACTTAGACTGGTCAACTAGGCTCTTGCAAGCACCCACTATATCGGTACTCCGATTAGTGGTGGGTGGTTGACTTTTCTTTAGTTGTTTATTTATACTTTCAGCATACTAAGTACAGAAGAACCATTTAGATACTTACCAGAGTTGCGATCGCAGAGTGCAGAATATAAGTTCAATGCCTGAAATCCTTTCCATAGTTAGTTTGGAGAAAATGCCAAGATTTTCAAACTAAGGAGCGGAATGTAGGCTGAAAAGGTCGTTCTGCTCTCAATCATTTTGCAAAACAACCTTAATTAATAATTACTAGCTCTTTCAGCATTTATAAAGGAGCTTCTTTAATTAACTTCTTGATTGCACCAGATAGACTGACTCCCCACTTGATTGCAAGTTGACGTAATTTTTCTTTTTCTGTCTCGTCCAAATCTACAGGTAAGGATTTATCTTTTTCAGTCATAATATACCTTATTCAGAATATTTTCAATTTTAAATATCACATATTGAGTTAAAGTAATCAAGTAGTTGAAACCATAAAGTCGTAATTCGATCAGTCCATAAACTGCCATAATCACCCAGGGCTATTTCATTCTAAACATAAAGGCTGTATGGTAAAATGCAGGACTAAAAATGAAATACATCTAGTACCGTGAGCCAACCAGCAATAATTGAAGCTTTTGTTAAGCTTCAAGACCCCCGTCGCCGAGCTAGACAATTTACAAGCGCGTATACTGGGAATGTGCAATGTGCCGTGCGTTACAGAAATTAGGATTAAGCGGAGTACCCAAGCGGGGACTCTTAGAGTCCTAAATTTAAGATTAGATTATTGGAAAAAGGTCAAACATATAAAGCCAGAAAACTTAGTATTTTTGGATGAAACTGGTGTCCTACTTTTCTACCAAATTGATGAGCTTACCCTGCAAATCGGGTTGCTCCCCTTAAAAACGAGGAGCTACATTATTTGGTTGAGCCGGAGTAACTTCTGGTTGAGAAATATCAGGAGATGGAGTTGCTGAGTTTGGAAGGTTTTTAGGTTTAGGAATAAGAGTGATTTTTCGGCGAATGGGTTTTAGCTGACCGTATTTATCTTCTACCAAAATTCCTAATTCTATGGGTAGGACTGTAATAGTCTCAGAACCTATAGCCTTTACTTGTTTATCAGAATGCAACAGAGTAACTATGACATCCTGTGGATCTGCTTTGACTTTCCAGCTAAGAGTTACTGTTGTACCTTCATCTAGATATTGCGTTGATTGCTGATTGCCGTTAATTCCGAAGAATTCAATTTCAAAAGCTTTAGATGTAACATTAATATTAATTGGATTAGAAGGCTTGATATTTTGTGGACTCTGAAAAGGAGATTTACTACTAACTTTTAGTAGAATAGTATATTTTCCTGGTGTACTGCCTACCATAGATATAGGTACATTTTTGCAAGTTAATTTATTCCTATTTTGGCATTGCTTTTGAAGTTCAGGAGGAATTTCTTTGCTAAAATCAAACTTACCTACAGTAACTAATGTTCCATTTTCTTGTTTGTTGATAATCTCCAGGTTTGCTAACTGTTCTGCATTAATAATTTCCCAACTTAAATTTACTTTTTGACCTTTTTCATACTGAGGTTTATCTGATTTAAAAGAATCGTTGATTACTTCTGGCACTGGCAATAATTTTATTTCTATTGGGGGTGTAATTTTTTCATCTACTTTATTGTTTCGGTTCTTATAGGCTTCTAGTGTAAATATATATTTACCTGGTTGTTTAGCCGCTGTTATAAAATTATTGCAAGTCAGAATATCATTTTGTATTTGACATATTTTACCGTTGTTTAATTCTTTAATTGTATATATATATTCTTTTGGTTCGATGTTTTCTCCTGTAAAAGATAATTTTAAGTTTTCTAATTGTTTAATATTACTTACTTGCCAATTAAAGCTAATATTATTACCTTCTTGATAACTAGAACTTGTTGGTTGAAAAAAATCTATTTTTGCAGGTTCTGGATGTAATATTCGCCAAATTATAAATACACTTCCTCCCAAGACTCCTAAGATTAGCAATAATAATAGTAAAAATTGCCACCAAGGACGGGCTTTCCAAATGAAAGTACCTTGAGGTAATTTATCAGGTAGAGGTAATTGCTTTTGATCTTTAATCTCAACTTGAAAATTGATAAATAATCCCGAACCTAGCCAGGGTTGTCTCCAGGAACTAATGGGTTCCACTATTAAATTGATATCTGCACTTTTTGTAGGTAGCAATCTGACTTTTAATGGTTCAAATTTATAGTTGCATAGCTCTTCCTCATCTTGAGTCTTGGCATCTAGAACTATTTCCCGTTCAGTATTTCCTCGATTGGTTAATTTCACATAGTATTTGCCAGCAGTACGACTAGCTTTTCCTAAAATAGTATTTAATTCTACATCTAAGTCATAAATTTCTGGTATTCTAAAATAAACCAAATCTAATAGTATTAAATCTGGTCGATTTTGAGAAGATAATTGAATTGTTGGTGGATATGTCCCTGCAAAAGTATTCGCCGGAGGATGAATCTCTAGTAATATTTCGCCTTGGGAATAGTCATTTAATTCTAATCCATTTTCTTGTGCAAGTATCCCTACACCTTCATAACCAGTTCTTGGATAACGGATTGTAAACCAAGTATCATCCAAATCTGCACAAGTTAAACGGAAACGGTCTACTTGTTGGCAACGATTGTTAATTGTTGCCGTTAACAACAAAGGTTGACCGGGTTTATAAATTAATGGATTGTTGGGGTTAGTTGCAGGTTTTATAGTAAAGGTGGGGTCATCTCCTCCACGTCTTACAGTTTGCTCTTTAATTAAAACCTGAATTTGTAAAGGGAATGAGATAGGTGTTTCTTGGGGATAATCTTCAGGAGCATCGACAATTATTCTACAATCATACGTCCCTGCTGGGGTATTAGGAGGAATTTGAAACTCAAAAGAAACTTCATAACTTGCTTGTGAAGGTAGTGTAAGACATTCCTGTAAAGGATTATTTGAGATATTTAATAAGTTTTGAAATGCTTCATCAAAATAGACATAAATTTGAGCATCTTTGTAGCCTTGGTTGGTGATACTTGCATATAGTTGTAGGTGATCACCTGGCATACCCATTAAAATATCAGGAGGATTAATAATAACTTTTAGTACGCTGGTAAATTGATTTTGCATTCCATTAATTTCCTGATTCAAATAAGGGTTTTAATTGTGGTTTACATTTTTTACCGCTTGGCGTTGGTTGACATTGCTCACCTCCAATAATAGCCATATTTTCTCGACTATTAATATCAATGCTGTAAATAGGGTATCCTGTATTAGCAATTATTTTTCCTTTAACTGCTTCAGTACTTCGTTTACCTTCAGGGGTTAATGTCCAAACTATTACTTGTCCATCATCACCAGCACTTATAAGCTTTTTCCCATCACTAGAAATAGCTATACTACGAACTGCTTGTTTTCCAATCTGCCAACGATCGCTTACGCAGTCTTTTTGATAAAATGGTTGCTCTGGGTTTGGTTTAATAGCACTTTGGCATTTATAATCCAAGATTGTAATATATCCTTGTGAGTCAGATATTGCTAGGAATTTGGTTGCAGGTATAAATACAACACTCCAGACTCTATCATTGTCTCCATAACTACTATTATTATCTGCTACGTAAAATTTACCTTGGCTCAACTTAAGTTGAACTAAATCAGCTTCAGTAATCTGATACTTGCTTAGAGGAAAAGTCTTAAGTTTGTCTAAATCTAATAAAACTAGTGAATTATGATTTCCGGCGACAGCTAAAATCTGATCATCATCGCTCAAAGCCATCGAATAGACATCATAATCGACATTAATAATTCTTTCTGGTGTTTGTTTAAACTCTTCTGTCGGAGAATTTCTCGACCATACAAGTACCTTACGATTGGGATGACCGCTAATTAAATATTTTTTATCATTTTGAGTAAATACTAAGTCAAATACTTTGTCAGTATTACCAACAAAATTTGTAACTTTTAATTCAGCTTCTTTTTGGCGTTTTGCGAGATCCCATATTTGAATAACGCTATTTTTCATCCCCGCAGCAACACGATTGTTTTTATGTGGATCGAATCTTAATGAAAATACCTCTCCACCTGTTTCTCCCAAAACTCCTTTTGGTTTTTGAGGTTCATCATCTCCTTGTGCTTTTAAGTCTAAGTCGCTATCATTAATTCGCCAATGCCTAATTGTGCTATCATTTGAGCCACTAACAGCAGAAAGAGAATCTGCACTAAAACGAACTACATTAATTGAGTCTGTATGTGCAACTAACTCCGCTGGAAATAGTAAAGAAACTAATAATCCCAACAAGGCAATTAAAGCTAATTGCAACCAGAGAGGAAAAATAGGTAAAACTTTTAATTCTAAAGCTTGCGTTGTGGGGTCTGTACCACCTAATCTTTGGTCTGATAATATGGCTTTCAAATCAAAACTTAAAGTTTTGACCCACCCAACCCAAGGACGTTTTGTTTTAACCTCTAATTTTAGTTTACTGCTTTCCCCTATTGGTAATTCAGCATATTCAGGAAATAACCTAGAAGTGCATTGACGGTGGTCTTTACCTTGTAATTGTATACCTACCTGCTGTTGAAGATTACTAACATTCTTAAATAGTAATTCAAAATTTGCATAATTAGATTTCCAGTCTGGAATCCACCAACCTCGACGAGGAATAGTTTGTTGTTGAGGTGTTGCTTGAAATTGAATAAAACCTATTGGTAAAACTTCTAAAATACCTTGGGGACTATGAGAAAAACCATGTTGACTTGTAGCTTCTATAGTGAAGGGATACTCTCGACTTAGTGCTTGGTTTGAGGATGGAGGTTGACACTGAAAAATAGTTTCTATTTGAGCATTTGGTTCTAACAATAACCGTCTTTCTGCTCCACCATTTAGCCAAGATGCTTCAATACCAGCAAAACGCAACACTACATCAACAGGTGTATGACTCCAGTTTTGCGATCGCACTACTATGTTTGCCGTATTGCGAGGATAAACTTGAAAGCGTTGTACTGGCAATTCCACACTCACAGATTTTAATCTTTCATCTGGCTCAATTCTCAGATACACCACAAGTGTGCGTTCTTGCCGTAACCAAGGAGACACAATTTTAATTCTCAGACTTGCGGTGCCAACAAATCTCGGTATTGGCGAGTCAAAAATTATAATTTGGAACTCCGTAATGCTCCCTGGTGGTTTTGCCGCAGAAATTTCTGGAGAAAGACGATACCATTGATTCCCCAAATTCGGATTAGTACCTGCTGGTATCACTTCGAGTTTAAAATCGGCATGTTGCTCACTGTCATTAATGACAGTAACTTTAAAGATAACTGGCTGACTAGCAGGTCGAAATGTGTGGTTTTGGGG
The DNA here is from genome assembly GCF_054880495.1 of Nostoc sp. NCBI lineage: Bacteria > Bacillati > Cyanobacteriota > Cyanophyceae > Nostocales > Nostocaceae > Nostoc > Nostoc sp. The sequence continues at coordinate 9,943 of NZ_JBTYKD010000252.1, read as the reverse complement.
AGAAACACTAGCATTTATAAAATTTTGTTCCATACAGAAAGTATTTTTTTGTGTCAAAGGTGACATCAGGCAACAATGCATTCATCTATATAATATTTAATTTCCATGCTTTATTTCTATAGTAAATATTATTTTGAGCAAAAATATATAGTAATTTGTCTGTATTGGTAATTTCAGCACAATAAATAGGTTAAACAACAGATGAGAGTGCTACTGGGATGGGAAATAGGAGGAGGGCAAGGACACCTACACTTACTTGCTGCGATCGCTCAAAAATTAAAAGAATATGAAATTGAACCAGTTTTTGCGTTGCAGAACCCTGGAATTAGAGGTTTAAGTCTTCCTGGTAAGATATTACAGGCTCCTCAAGCAACAATGCGTTTTCTTGATGACAAATACGACGATAAATCTTATTTATTCAGCGACATACTATATATATTTGGTTTCAGTACGCCTTTGTTGTTCAGTTTCCATTTCCGAGCGTGGAGAAATTTAATCAATTTTGTGCAACCATCTTTAGTTGTGGCTGATTTTGCTCCCGCTTTGGTATTAGCAGCAAAGGGGGTAGTTCCTACAGTTGTAGTGGGGAATGGGTTTTGTATTCCACCACCGGTTGTCAGCTTCCCGCCAATTCGCCCTGGAACAGTTCCAGAGGAAGCTTTTATTCGTCAAGCAAAAGTTGCTGAAACAGTTAGACAAGTTACTGGTTTTGGTGATCCGCTGGGTAAATTACTCAATGGCGATCGCGCTTTTATTTTTTCCATTCCAGAATTAGATTTATATATAAACACACGCACCCAAGCAGAATATGTGGGTATTCACTCTGCGCCATTTACACCAAATCTTGGTAACGCAAATGGAAAATTCTGGGCATATTTAGCCTCCGATTGGCAAAACTATTCGCTGGTGGTAGAGACTCTCAAAGCAGAATGTATTTTTGATGATTTAAGAACAGTTCTCAATGGTAAATCTTTAGCAATACATCATGCTGGATTTATTACATCTAGTGCTTGCTTGTTAGCTGGAATTCCCCAAATGCTTTTTCCCACAGACATGGAGAAATGGCATACTGCCAAAGCGCTATTGAATTTAGGAGTTGCAATTTCTCCCGAACCTCTTACTCAAGAGAATTTACTAAATTCTCTATCTAGGTTATTGGAAATTACTCATCATGCCCAACAGCAAGCAGAAAAATTTGCGTATTGGAACCAAAATTTTTTAGATGTAGTTGTACAGGGTTGTCTGAAATTCACAAATTAACAATAATCATCAAATCATCTAATTACTTATGTTTGTAAAGAGTCTTCAGCTAATTGCCGAAAAATTACAATAGGAATTGCCCAACTTAAAGGTTCCATTTGCTCAAACATTGCTTGTGACGGTTTGCTGCCATCAGCAAATGTAAATACCTCAATCCCTTGTATGGGATATTTTAACCTTCCGTTGATACCAATAAGTTCCCCTTTACTATTTAAAACTGGGCCTCCACTCATCCCAACTTGAACATCATTAGTATAACCTAAACTATAACCATTAGGCAGGGATTGATTTTTTAGTACCATCGATACTTTACCTTCTGTAAACCGAAAAGCTTTTGTTCCCCAACTGCGTGTATCTTCGATTTCATCTTGATTAACTGTGTGATAATTAGGAAACCCCGCCGCAAACACAGGAGCATCCCTTGTCAGTAAGTTTGAGTTTCCTAATTTTACGACTTGATAATCAATTTGACTGTCAAATTGAACTAAAGCCAAATCATTTGTTTTAGGATTGCTAATAGGTTTCAATCGTGCTGTGTGAATTTTGCCATCAGATGCAAGAATGCTATATTGACCACCTTTATCCACATCTAGAACATGCTGACAAGTTAATACCGTATAAGTTTTACCTTTACGTGCCACAATAACTCCAGAACCAGAACCAGACTTGGCTAAAATTCTCACTGTGACTTGTCTGGCAATTTCAGCGACTGGTAAATTATCATTTTGCGGGGTTGGGGCATTGCTATAAATAATAGATTTATTAACGTCTAGCAAGGTTTTATTGCCTATCTTACCCATGTACTTTGATGCACAGGACTGTAGAAATATACTTGTCAAAACTAGACTTATAGAAATGCAAATGGTTGAAGTTCGTCTCACATCTGTTAAATTTTTAGAAACATAAATTTTAGAGCATCAATATTTTTTGCAAACATTGTCATTTTATCAATGGCAACAGTTTTTTTTCCCAGAGTTATGCTCTTTGCAAGCTTTTATGCTATACCGCCAAAAAACAAATTATAGAGATATGATTATTGGAGCGCAAATTAAGCATAATGTCGTTAAAATATTATAACCAACTCTAAAAAAATGCAAGCATACAAAAAAATAAGGATGCTAAGAGTTCTGAAAAATCAGCTGCTAGCACCTTTAAAACATCAGTCTTAATGCCATTTATTTTTCTTTATTTAAGATTTAAAACAGCCTCTACCTCTGTTATCCATTAAGGTTGAATTTTTGGTGTGGAGACAGGTTGTGATGTTGTAGACTAAGGAGTTGATTCACTATCTGTTACATCTAGTTCAGGTGTGGCTTTTTGAGTTGCACCTGATTTAAAAGCGGCATCAATTTGTTTTCCAAATCCAGCGATAGTTCTATGATCGGGAACATCTCTGCTTAGATATGTTCCTGTACCGTTAACACTAAAGTTTTTCAACTGTTCGATTATTGCACGCTCTTGACCGAATTCTGATTTATTTAAAGTCAATATCAAATTTTCATCGTTGCAGTGTTCCTCTGTCGTGCGGATATAGCATATTACTGGATTACGATTTAATTTTCCATGAGTTAGCTTAAGGAAACTCAAAGAATTATTGCCCGTTGTACTCGTTGTAGTCAATGCTTTATTAAAACGTCGAGCTACAATTGCACAGCGATCTTTTGGTGTAAATTTACTCCCAAAAGAAGTATCATTCCACGTAATCATTGCCCCTGTTTGGGCATTACCTCTGCGAGCAACTGTGGCGAAGCCAGAACCATTGCGAATACAGTGAAAAGTGGTTTTTTCAGTGTTCCCAGAACGCTGAGTTTGCGAAAATACTTGTTCGCTGGTTACAGTTAGAAAACTTGCGATCGCCAGAACAGATGTGAATAATCTAGTGCCTGTAGTCTTTTTCATGGTATTGTTTGGTATTCTCGAAATCAAGTAAAACAACTTTCATTCTCTAAACATAGAGTACTTAAGTATGACTGTGAAGATTCCTTTTTAGTTTCTTCTGGCTTAACTACACAAGTGCGATCGCTAATTCCAGCATTACATCAAATTTTTTAACATTGCTCAATTCAGGTTCCAGCCTAATCTATGGGTTCTGCTTTGCAGTACGACAACACCAAAGGTGAACCCCCCAAGGTCCCTACTCTACAGAAACTGCAAGCCGAACATCGAAGTTACGAAATTAAATTCATCAGTGAAATCAGCAACACCGATTTTTTATGATAATGTAACATATTTAAATAAATCTACAGATTTTTTTTTGAAAATCAATGACGAACGCGTTCCTTAAAAAGATACATTTACAAGTTTAAGGCAAAAAACAGTCATAATTGCGCTACTAAAACCAAAAATACTGTACAATCTTTCCAAACAGGAAGTTGCCGCTAAGTAAGTTGCAAAGATTTAGTAATTTTACCTAAGTCAGATTTTGATAGCTAATACAGGTGCATCCAGATCTGAATTTGCTCTTACTTATTATGTTGGTATTGCTTGATGCTCAGTTGAATTTAAATGTACTTAAACTACAGCGAACATTAACTGTAATAGAATAATTGACTTATGAACCAGCCCAACCGAAGCAAGTATGTAGATAGGTTCAGTCTCAATATTTTTTTGATTTTATCAAAGATAAATATACAAGAACCATTAGAATTAGTTAGAAGAATTTTGCAATGGTTAGCTTTAGTTCCTTTAGCTGGGGTTTTACTGGCGGAGCAAGTTCAAGCACAATCCGTCATCCCAGCTAATGATGGCACGGGTACTGTTGTTGCACCTAATGGTAATCAAATTAATATTACAGGTGGTCAACTATCGCGAGATAATGCTAATCTTTTCCATAGTTTTACTCAATTTGGACTCAATGCTGACCAAATAGCAACTTTTTTATCAACACCGGGAATTCAAAATATTCTTGGTCGGGTTGTTGGTGGTGCTCCTTCAATAATTAACGGTCAAATTCAGGTGATCGGAAGTAACGCCAACTTATTTTTGATGAACCCCGCAGGTATTATTTTCGGTGCAAATGCCAGCTTAAATGTACCTGGTTCCTTTACTGCAACTACGGCTAATGGTATTGCTTTTGGTTCTAATTGGTTTAATGCTTCTGGAAATAATAATTATGCCGATTTAATTGGTAATCCTGGAATTTTTAGCTTTGCTATGAGTCAACCAGGGACAATATTTAATGCCGGAAATTTAACAGTTGGCACAGGACAAAATTTAACTTTATTGAGTGGTACTATTACCAATACAGGTTCATTAGCTGCGCCGGAAGGACAAATTATTGTTTCTGCCGTACCTGGTGAAAACTTGGTGCGTTTGAGTCAGCCGGGAAGCCCTTTAAGTTTAGAAATTAAACCCATAAATTCCAGCATTTCCCAGGCAAATAATTGGAATTTGCCAATATTATCTTTGCCTCATCTGTTGACATCTGGTGGTGGTTTGAATGCCAATAAATTAACAGTGAATAGCGATGGAAAAGTCGCTTTATTAGGTTCTGGTATCTCTGTAGAAAATGGTGATGTCGTTGCTGGAAATATCACAGCAGAAACGGCATTAATTGAAGCTAATCGCAATTTAACAGGAGTAGAAAGTCAACTCCAAACAACAGGAGATTTAAATTTATTAGCTGGAAATACTGTCCAAATCAGAGATACTGTCACCAATCCTTTTATTGCCAAAGCTGGCGGAAACCTGTTGATTCAGGGGAACCAAGGTATTGATATTTTGGCTTTAAATCATCCAGATCCAGCATTTCAAAGTAGTGGTAATTTAACTTTGATGAGCGAAGGTGTGATTTCTGGGGATGCTCATTTTGCCAGTGGGGGTCAATTTTCTATTCTTAATTTAGCGGGAAATCCGGGGAACTTTATCAGTCTTTATGACCCTATAATTAGGTCAAATGGCGATGTTACTTTTGGTAACTATACTGGCGCATCATTAAAAGTGGAAAGTGCTGGGAATATTAATGCTGGGAATATTACGATTAATAGTTCAGATGCTAATATCCCGAGTTCTGATCCAGACGCGACACTATTAACAACTAGTGCCACATTGATTTTACGGGCTGGTTTAGCTTCCGTGAGCGGTTCGTCAACATTTCCTTTCACACAAGGTGGGACAAATTTCACCTCTGCTTCAGCTTCACCAGAAGGAAGTATTAGAACTGGTAGCATTACTACTTTAGGTGGATTTTATAGTAGCCCTATAAATGGCCCTGTAATTTTATCTGCCAAAGGCAATATTGAAACAAGTGATATTACAACTGCTTCTGCTTACGGTGGTGCTTCAGTAACCCTTAATACCACCGCAGGTGACATTACAACAGATAACATTACAACTGCTTCTGGTTACGGTGGTGGTTCAGTAACCCTTAATGCCACCGCAGGTGACATTACAACAGATAACATTACAACCTCTGGCGGTTCTTTTGGGAATCCTGGAAATATTAATGCTACAGGTCGTAATATTCAAATCGGAAACGTTGATGCTACAGAGATTAATGAATCTTCTGCTGGGCAGAATGCCATTGTAGGTGGTTCGCTCAATGTTAATGCTACAGGTAGTATAGCTACAGGCGATATCAATACTTCTTACAGCGCTAATGCAGGTTCTAGTGCTGGTGGTGGTGCAGTAACTTTAAAGGCAGGAGAGAACATCAGTACGGGTGCAATTAACTCCTCTGGATCTAATTCTAGCTCTAATCTCTCTCAAGACGTTGTATTAGCAGCCAGAGGGGGAAAAGTGGATATAGAGGCTGGGGGAAATGTTAGTACGCGTAATATTAGTACCTCCGCAACTTATATAGTACCTCCTCCATCACCTCCTAGGGATAGTGAAGCAGGTTCAGTTACAATCAAAGCAGGCAACAGTATCAATGTACAAGATATTACAGCCTCTGCTACTGATCCTATAGGTGCTAGGGGTGGTTTGATACAATTAACTGCAACTAAGAGTGATATTATAACAGGTGCGATCAATACCTCTACATTGATCAATCTATCTAATAATATCCCTCCTATTGAAGCTAGAGGTGGTGCAGTCAACTTGACCGCAGGAGGTAATATTAGCTTTGGGACTGTTAATACTGGCGCAATAAACTTAAAGGCAAATAACCAGAATGCGGCAATTGTTGGTGGTAATGTAAATATGATTGCCAACGGGGTTGTCCTAGGAAGAAGTGTAATCACTGTCCAAGAAGGAATTCCTGGTAATACAACTATATTTACCAGAGGGACAACCCCAGGAAACATCATAATTAAACATAACGGTGGTGCAAATAACGTGCCATTTATTGTCGGTGACACAACAACTAACGGTACAATTGGAGCAATTGACGCAGGAGCAAATTCGCGAATTGAACCAAGTCCAAATTCTTCGTTCCCAGTATTACCAAATGGTGGAAATGCAAGCGGTACGCCAAACGCTATTACTATTACATCCGTCAATAGCCCACCAACACTAACGGTAAATCCAATTTTAAATGGTGTTAAACAAAACACACCGTTTCCTTTCACCTTGGCAAATTTAAATTTATCAGTCAGTGATGTTGACGGTGATAACACTTCTTTGCAAATTGATGCGATTACTGCGGGAATTCTGAAAAAAAATGGAGTAGAAGTAGTTCCAAAAACTGCAAATGCAACTATTACTTCTCAAGATAATCTTGAATATACTCCACCACAAGGCTTTTCTGGCAATATTAGTCCCTTTAGCATTCGTGTAGGTGATGGGGTATCATTCTCAACACCGCAAACAATTGGATTTAATGTTGCACCAACTCCACCACAATTACCACCACCACAATTACCACCACCACAATTACCACCACCACAATTACCACCACCACAATTACCACCACCAGAAGTCACAGACCAACCGCAGAAAGACATACCACCATCTGTCAAACCAGAAATCCCAACTGTTGATGTAACTTTACCGCCAAAACTTGACATAGCTGTGGAAGGTATAGATGATAGATTTGCCACTCAATTTGAGAACTTTTTCGCTGTACCGCCAGGGGAACGTCGTCGTGTAACTTTTGGAGAAACCCAGACTATTCTTCGCCAAATTGAGAAAGCGACGGGAGTTAAACCAGCAATTATTTATATAAGTTTTATTCCTTCTGGAATAGATAACAAAGTCCTCTCAACTCCACAAGATAGCGACCAATTAGATTTATTGATTGTTACTTCTAAGGGAGACCCTATCCACAAGACAATTTCCACTGCCAAGCGTAATGATGTACTAAATCTAGCCACAAATCTGGAAGCTGCATTAGAAGATCCCAACAATGGAGAAGACTTATACTTACCGCCAGCGCAGGAACTTTATCAATTGCTTATCGCACCTTTAAAAGAGGAGTTGAACAAAAAAGGGATAAATAATCTGCTGTTTATCGCTGATGAGGGTTTGCGCTCCTTACCTTTTGCAGCACTCCACGATGGCAAACAATTTTTGGTAGAAAACTACAGTGTTGGATTTACTCCCGCGTTGAGTATCACCGATACTCGCTATGTTAATATTCGCAACTTGCAGGTTTTGGCAATGGGAGCATCGAAATTTCAACAGCTCCCCTCTTTACCTGCTGTTCCTGAAGAATTATCTATTGTTGCCAAGGATATTTGGAAAGGAAAATTTTTCCTCAACCAAAATTTTACTTTAAAAAATCTTAAATCAATTCGCAGTTCTCAACCTTTTGGGATTATTCACCTCGCAACACATGGAGAGTTTGAGAAAGGCGCACCTGATAATTCTTTTGTTCAATTTTGGGATAACAAATTGAAGTTATCGCAAATGCGGGATTTAGGATTAAATAATCCGACTGTCGAATTATTGGTTCTCAGCGCTTGTCGTACTGCGTTAGGTGATAGAGATGCTGAATTAGGGTTTGGTGGATTTGCTTATATAGCAGGGGTGAAAACTGCGCTGGCATCTTTGTGGCAAGTAAGTGACTCTGGAACCTTGGCGCTGATGACTGAGTTCTACAAAAATCTGAAAACTGCACCAACAAAATCAGAAGCACTGCGACAAGCACAGCTAGCGATGATTAAAGGTCAAGTCACTATAGAAAATGGTCAAATGCGTACCTCAGTAAGAAGCGTGGCATTACCTCCAGAATCGCCAGAATCAAAAGAAACTAAGGACTTAAAACATCCTTTTTACTGGTCAGCGTTTACTATGATTGGTAATCCTTGGTAAAAAGAGGAAAAGTGGCAATTTATTCAAAGATTCCCGATTGCTTGAAGAAATCGGGAATCTAATACAAGTACCAGCCTTTTTACCGAGTCATCCGTGCCGAGAAAGCCCCTAAATTCTATTTATGGGGGCTAGGCGCGGGCGATTTTAATCGCCGTGATACTATCTCTTGTGATATAATTACGTTAGTGTATTTAACGTAACGATGCTGGTATTTGAGGTAAAGCTTGAGGGAACAGAACAGCAATATCAATTGCTGAACGAAGCCATTCGTACTGCTCGTTTTGTTCGCAATGCAAGTCTTAGATAGTGGATGGATAATCGAGGTATTGGTAGATACGAGTTGAGCGCTTATTGCGCTGTACTTGCTGCTGATGAAAACTTCCCTTGGGTGGACAAACTTAACTCTATGGCTCGACAAGCTTCTGCTGAAAGAGCGTGGAGTGCAATTGCTAGATTTTTCGACAATTGCAAGAAAAACAAGCCTGGGAAAAAGGGTTATCCACGGTTCAAGAAAGAACAGACGCACGGGAGCGTTGAGTACAAGACAAGCGGATGGAAACTTTCTGCTAACCGTAAATACATCACTTTTTCGGATGGCTTTCAAGCAGGAACTTTTAAGCTGTGGGGAACTCGCGATCTCCATTTTTATCAGTTGAAGCAGCTGAAGCGAATTCGCGTTGTGCGTCGTGCAGATGGTTATTATTGCCAGTTTTGCATCGACCAGGAACGAATAGAAAAACGAGAGCCAACTAATAAAACAGTTGGCTTGGATGTTGGCTTAAACTACTTTCTGACCGATAGCGATGGGAATCAAGTGGAGAATCCCAGGCATTTGAGAAAGTCGGAAAAATCGCTTAAACGATTGCAACGTCGTTTCTCTAAAACCAAAAAAGGTTCTCAGAACAGGGCTAAGTTTAGAAATAAATTAGCCCGTAAGCACCTCAAGGTAAGTCGCCAGCGTAAAGACTTTGCTGTAAAGACAGCAAGGTGCGTAGTGATGTCTAACGATATTGTGGCGTATGAAGACTTGAAGGTGCGAAATATGGTGAGTAACCGTCACTTAGCCAAGTCAATTAGTGACGCAGCGTGGACTCAATTCCGGCAATGGGTTGAATATTTTGGCAAAGTGTTTGGCGTGGCAACTGTTGCAGTTCCACCCCATAACACGAGTCAAAATTGTTCTAATTGTGGTCAGGTTGTCAAAAAATCTCTTAAGCTGTTATGTATACAACTTGCACAATCAGGGCGGGCAAGATGCCCACCCCACAACCATGTTGAAAAAATATTAGTGCAAATTAAAGGCGCAACAGCTTAGCACTAGAACTCATTCATGTCTCCATTGTGGAACGGTGTTAGACCGTGACCATAACGCAGCGCGAAACATACTTGAGATGGGACTCCGTACCGTGGGGCACACGGGAACGCGTTTTTCGTCTCTGGAGACATCGACCTCTGCATAGGTGGGGAAACTCCTCTGGGTAAGCCGAGT
>NZ_JBTYKD010000251.1:0-13746 GCF_054880495.1 Nostoc sp. | reverse complement strand
AAATACTTTAACTGGCGCGGGCGAAAACGTAATTGCGGGTGCGAGAATCCACGGGGTTAGTAAAGATTTTATTTGTAGTACCAAATTCAATCATTTGAGTAGTGCGATTTTCATTACTACAAAAGAAAGCCGTAAAATCAGATAGGCGAGTAACTTGCTGCATATTGTGAGTAACCATCACAATTGTCAATTCAGAGCGCAAGTTATGGATCAGATGCTCAATTTTCATGCTACCGACAGCATCAAGACCTGACCAAGGTTCATCCATCAACAGAACGTTCGGTTTGACTGCTAAAGCACGGGCGATACATAATCTTTGTTGTTGACCACCAGAAAGCTCTAAAGCAGATTTGTGCAGCTTATTTTTCACTTCATCCCAAAGATCGGCAGCTTTAATCGCAGATTCAACAATCCCATCTAATTCTACTTTCGGATGCCATCCAACTAACTTCACCCCATAGGCAACATTATCATAAACGCTCATGGGAAAAAGATTTGGCTTGGGAAAAATCATACTAACTTGGCGACGTAAGCGATTGATGTTAACACGACGCTCATAAATACTCTGTCCACAAAATTCTACTTTTCCTTCAACCCTCATTTCTCCTTCTAATTCACTCATCCGATTTAACGATTTAAGAAAACTAGACTTGCCACAACCACTAGAACCAATAATTGCCGTGACTTGGTTTTGGTAAATATCCATTGACACGCCTTCAACTATCTTTTGAGTGTCGTAATAGAAGCTGAAGTTTTTGACTCTGATGGCTGGAACTAGTTTACTCATATTCCCAAAACGTGTGAAACAAAACTTGACTAAAGTAAAACACTATAAATCAGCGTCGCTGTTTCACTATGTTACACCCAAAAGGAGATATTCATAGAATTTACTTAGTTACACAGTACTTATACAGCAGATAAACTGTTAATAACTACTTACATTAAGGCTGTATGCCAAAATTTATCCCAGACTTTGCAGACTGACCATTTGGCAAATAATTACATATCTCCCTTATATTCTTCTAACAATTGCGGAATGTGATCATAGCCATCTACACCAATAACTGCAATGATTTTAGGGCGATGTTGCTGTAATAAGTTTTGGAAAGCTTCTGCACCTATTTGCCGTTGTAAAATTGTCAGTAACCCTGCTGGTTGACGCCACTCACGAGAAGCAATTTGCTCTAAAAGATACATTCCCATGCAGCCTGTGTAAACTGTTTTTTCGGAATTTTGTAGATGATAATAAGCTTCTGCCAAATAAGCTAAGTTCCGCCCTTGGAGATACAAATCGCCGGAAACTTGCGCTGTTTTAAAGCCGTCTTCGAGATATTTAATTGCTGTTTGGTGTTGTCCAATTACTAGATAGGCAATTCCTAAGCTGCTCACACATAAGGCTTTACTTTGAATATCACCTAATTTTTCTGATAATTTTAAACCTTGTTCCAAATAATTAATTGCGGCTTCATAGGTTTCGGGTTGTATTTGTTCAAGTTCATGAGCTTGCATAACTTCGCTGTAACCTAAATTTACTAACGCGTTTGCTTCTCCTGTCTTATCGCCTGCTTGCCGACTTAATATTAATGCCCGTTGACTATAGTTAATTGCCTCAGCATAATTTTGTTGTTGGACGTAGGTGCGGCTAAGGTGGTTGAGATTGGCAATTTCACAGAGGCGATCGCCTGCATTCCTGGCGATCTCTAGCGCCTGCTGATGAAAATCAAGCGATCGCTGGTATTGTCCTAAAGCACGCTGAGAATAGCCTAAAAGTGTCAAAATTCGCGCTTTTTCCTGGGTTCCCTCGCCACGTCGTAGTGGTTCATCCAGATAATCTAAGGCGTCTCGCAAATAAGTACCAGTAAAAGAGGCAAAAATCCCGCCGTAAAAGGGAAAATACGGACGCTGGGCAAAGGTTCGCAAAATCTGGAGCATGATTTGAGAACAGGCATCCCTGTATATTGTTCCAATGCTCTCAAAACCACTTGCTAACTGACTCCAAATCACTGCAAAGGTCAAGAAAGTGGAAATGGACAACTTTGGCCCGGCTTTCACATCGTAAGCTTGTTGGTCAAACCAGTTAATTAGTCCCCGTTGCAAGTACTGTAAAATTAATGCCATTTCCACCCAATCTCTGAGGGTGATGCCCCGTTGTCGCTGGGCAAACTCAATTGCCGATTCTTCCATAGCCAAGGTACGAAGCAGTGCTTTGGGTAACTCACTATTCAGTTGTTTAGCCCAACTTGCCCAAGGGCCACGTTCTCCGGGTACGCCGCCAAATCCCAAAGATTCTTTTTGCTCGTACATCCAACTGATTAAGTTATCTTGCAATCGCTGCCAAGAAGCTAAACCACGGGTAATACCTTCGGAAAATTGTTGTAAATCAGAATCTACCTGGGCAAATTGCTGTAATGATTTTGACAACTGCTGTAACTGTTGCGAATTGAGGGGATACTTCTGATTGGGGTCTGTAACCCGTAAAAATGCCGCCAGACGCTCCTCAGCAGGGGCTGTGATGATTTCTGAAACTGCTCCGGCGATCGCTTCTGTGGCTTTGTTTTCCTCTTGCCAGCGTTGCCATTGACTTTGAATGGTCTTAATGGCTCTCAAACTCCGAGTCGCTTTCCCTTTCTTGAGTTCGTCTTTTTCGCTATCTACTTGGCTTTGGAGGGCATTCAGGCGATCGCTCAAAGCTAGCTCAAATACTTCCCCTGTACCGGAAGTGATTCCTTTAAGCAGCATTTGATATACCATCTCAACAGAGCTAATTTTGCCCTTGAGGGTGGTTTCAACAATTTCATCGATTAAGGCAAGATAGCGATCGCGCAACGGCAGAGATTCTGACACTTTGGCTATTAGAAAACGTCACCTCAATTCTAATTCTAGTCCTGGTACAAGAGGAGCGGAGAACTTTCAAAGGTAGGTATATTAAAAATCAGACTGTGAGAATCGACCACCTCAAGCCACTCAATTATCTGGATTCGGAATGTCAGCTTCGGCAGTTAATCAGCGATCGCATCAGTAGACTACGCAATAATGATGGTTTCAAAAAATTAGCATAGGTGCTCAACGCCTTTCGGCATCTAAGGTTTAGTCAGTTGAGTAATTTAGTTACCAGTTCCTTATACTCTTGGTGCTCAACGCCTTTCGGCATCTAAGGTTTAGTCAGCAGGAAGCCTTTAGACAGAATCAAAGCGGCAGTGTGTGCTCAACGCCTTTCGGCATCTAAGGTTTAGTCAGATCCAAATACAGGAAAGCTAGGAACAGTTATTATCCAGTGCTCAACGCCTTTCGGCATCTAAGGTTTAGTCAGAATCTATCAGTTTTTATTTTCGACTCTCACAAGATAGTGCTCAACGCCTTTCGGCATCTAAGGTTTAGTCAGAGTTTAACGAAGACCACGAACGCATATTAAGTGAGTGCTCAACGCCTTTCGGCATCTAAGGTTTAGTCAGGGCGCGTGCTGAAACGTATACCAGAAGACCTGCCAGATTCGATTTTACAAGCACCTCACTTGAGAAATTAACAGACTAACAAAAATCCTAAACAAATATCACCCTTAACGTATGGGAAGCAATCTTAAACCCCTTGTCCTGTCTAGCTTCTAAGCCATTACAAAAAAATGCAAGCATCTCCAGCCAGTCTAAAAAGTCAGACTTGCAGATACAGTAAGAGTTTTGAGCTTGTCTACTTCTGTTTTAGCCTTAACAGCCTCAGATCCATGCATCAGACAATCCGGTAAGCTTCCTGTTGGGATGACCAAACATCTGGACGATTGTATGATGGGATGCCAACAACGCACTGATTAGACAAACGAATTAGAAGCAGACTATCTTCTGGGGCCAATATTTTTTCAAGTTCCCAACGTAATTTTTCGCGCGATCGCATAGTCAGCCAAGAGCGAAAAATGGAGTATTGCATCCTTTCACCATAGCCTTGAAGTAAGTTGTAAGCTTTGCGCCAACGCTTGCGATCGCGAATGTCGTAACAAATGAGGTAACAATTTTTCTGTTCTGCCATTGCAATACCTCAGCGCAGTACCAAATGACCAAACAAACCTACCCTCACCAGACCATTCTTTTTCTAACAGCCGCACTTCTAATTCAAATAAACGGCGATAAGTAAGGGAATAACCCGTGACAGGATGTTTCCAACTCTCTTGTTTCCGATTTTCATACAGTTCTACGAACTTGCGCCTACCAGCTTCACTTAACCAGACTTGCGTCCCATGAATTTCAAAATCTTCCAAAACATCCCATTGACCTCGATTGACTGAAGCCATTACTGTCATATCTACCAAAGGCACGCGGAAAATTTCCAGCAAATCCAGTGCTAATGGCGCAGCTTGAGAGCGCGGTTGATGATAAAAACCCAAAGCAGCTTCTAAACCCACAACTAGAATACTGTTCATTACATCCTTGAGTAAAAGTGCATAGCCAAAACTCAGCAGTGCATTGAACCTATCTTTGGGTGGGCGGCGATTTCGACCGCCAAAGTGCAGTTCTTTTGAGACTTCTGGTGAAATCAAACAGGGTAAAGCACCAAAATATAGCGCTGCTAAATTTCCTTCTAGCCCTAAAAGAGATTCCAAAGATTTAGCTTGAGGAACTTGTTTGAGAACAGCTTTCATTTGAGCAATCGCTTTCTCCAACTTCTCTGCTTTAGCTTTACCTCTAGTTCCTCGCATTAAAAACTTACGCTGTCCCTGTCCACGACAAACTACCAACTTACGGGCTAATTCCAGGCAGAAATCAGGATTGCTCAGAGCAGTATACTGACGAATTCGCCTTTGAATGCTGCCTTGGCGACTATCAAAACTACCAAGATAGCGTCCACCTCCCGAAATAAAATGCACTCCTATACCTTGGTCAGCACAAAAATGCAATGCTTGGGTAGAGATTTGTGAAAAACTATGTAAAACTAGCTGTCCTACTTGACGAGCGGGAACTGTTTCTACAGGTTGATTGCGACGGGTAATTTTGATTTGTTCTCCGGTTCTACCAACACAGGTTCCAGGCTCCAAAACATGAATTATTTGCCGTTCATCATCTTCAGGAAACAACCGAATTGGTTGCCACTCCCTATCATGGGCAAGCCGCGCTTCTTCTGGTAAACAGACGGGAGCTAGGGAGCAACGAGCGCACAATCGCTCGTTATCAATTACAGGTGGTCGGTGGGTAGATTGTCTGAGAGTGCGTGCTTGTTGAATTGCTTCACGAACTGCTGCCCGTCCTGCATCATCCACTGGTACGTGAACCAGTACATTATCAGCATGGTAGCGAATGCGTCCTTGTTTAACTGTAATTCCTTGCACGGATTCTAATAGATAAGCATAAGCAAGGACTTGCAGGCGATCGCTCTCCCAAGCTTGAGGTTGATTATTCTCATCTCGATGAGAGCGACCGCGTTTGTGTTCGTAGGGAATTGTTTGCCCATCGCGGGTGCGGAGGGCATCTAGCCGCCCTCGTAATCCTAATTCTTCGCTTTCAAGAAAAAGTTCCTCCCATTCCTCCTCTTGCTGTTTTTCTAGTTGAGTATGCAGTCTGCGTCCAGCAAAGATGGCTGCATTTTGGGTGTAAAGTTCTTCGACTTCTTCAAGGTAGAAGAGGCGAGGGCAGTAAGCAAGGGCGTGGAGAGCAGAAACACGAATAGTTTCTGGTTTTGTAGAAATTTCGAGGTGTTCGAGAGTTTGCATATATGTCTGTAAGGTAATTGTGTTTTAGCGCCTTACGACATCAGAGGAAACGGGATTTTAGGGATTTAACCCAGCTCGTTGAAAGATTGCGTTAGGAGTAATTTCCAATTCTGATAGCAAATCATCAGTAATTACTTGATGATCTCGATAAGTAATTGGCAAGGAAGATGGCACAAATACAGTTACCGTTCTAGCTTTGGTATCAACCACCCAAACACGAGAAACACCACCTTTAAGATAATCAGTTGCTTTTTCGGCAATTTCGCCAAAAGTTTGACCAGGTGAGATAATTTCAATCACCAATTCAGGTGCAACAGGACAAGCTTGATCTAATAGCCAGTCAGCAGCAAGACGGTGATATGAAACATAGGTCAAATCTGGTATAGGCATCCAATCTTGTTGATTTTGTGTCAGTTTGATTGCCCATTCAATTACAACCCGACCCTTTTCTTGCGCCCATGCAGACAATAGTAGAAATAAAGCACCTGTAGTCGATCCATGAAAAAATTTTGGTGACATTTCATCGTCTTTATATTTGGGAACAGCTTCACCGTTAACAAACTCGTATGTAACATCACCTTCGGGAAGTGCGAGAAATTCCTCTAAGGTTAGGCGTTTATTAGAAGACTGAACCATAGGTGTTATATGGTAAAAGAGGTTTACTTTTAGTTTAGGCGATCGCTCATTTGATAACGACTTATTGAAATATTTTGTGTCCATTTTTTCTAACTTGCTTGAATTACTGTCCAGGCAGACTCAGGAGGATCAGATAATTCAGAAGGTTCAAGTATTAGATATCTCTGCCAAGCAGTACCTTTGGAACCGACATGATCCACCCAATAGGGTAAAGTTAAGAACCCGTTTTCATCTCGTACCAGCCAGCGCAACAATTTAACTTGATGGCTTTTTGGTAACAAAGTAACAACATTGACCAAATCTCGACTTTCTCCCAAGCATAGACCCCCAAAACGATTGATCGCAGCCGGGTTGGCAAATGCAATCTCTAGGCGTTCTGGTAGTGTTAGTTGTGAATTATCTGTTCCGGCATCAACCCAAGCAATAAATCGAACATCAGTTAATAGTTCCTGATAATCTGGTCTAGCGTTGCTGGGATCGTGGATATCTTTCTTTTTAAAGCGGCGAAATGTGCGGATGACAGTTGATTTTTGTGGTTGAGTGAGAAGAGCGATCGCTAAACGAGTTCCACAATGCTTGTATCTATTCATCTCTCCCACTATCGAAAGCAGCATCCCATAAACAGTGGATGGTGGAGGGACTGGATAACTTTCAGCGTACTCTCTGGCGCGAGATTGACGAAAACTAGCTATGGGAACTTCTACTTCCAAAGCCAACATTTTCTCAGTTGTTATAGTCATCGAATTAACTCCATTTGAGGGAGCTGTAAATCTTTAGCGATAACTTGTTTCATGCTTTGTACAGCTAATTTAATTCCTGGGAAAATATTCACTCCCAATTCTTCTAATTCTTCCACCTCTTCAGATTCTGTAATTGCTCCTGCTATCCACAACTCCTGCGGTTCAATATCTTGATTTTTGACTTTTCTGAGCAATTCGTCAATTGATATTTGTCTCTCTTTTTCTTCAAAGCAATAAAGAATTCGGGGCGAAAAATCATGTGTCCATCGTAAAATCAAACTTTCGGGAGAAAAGTCGTAAAGAAAACGAGAGTGGTTCCCTGCTACTTCTCCCAGAGAACTTAAACCATCAAGAACTCCTATTACGCGAGATTTATCTTTCAAGCGTTCTGGGGTTAATGCAAATCCATATTGATAGCAAGTTGCATGAACTTCGGTTCCATAAAGCGAAGTCCTTCCCTTTTTACCGCTTGCAGCATTGAAGGTTAAATCACCACTAAAAGGTGTTGTAGAAACAGCACGAGTTACTTCTAAAATCCCTCGTTTAGCTGTCGTTGTACCTTTAGGTGCTTTTTTCCCTTTTTGTTTAGGTTCATCTGAAGCTTCAACTTTTGCACCCTCAGCACGCATAAAACCTAACACGTCATCATCAATAAAAATCGTGTCATCAAAATTTTCATTCTGCCAAATATTATCGTTTGTATCATCATTCCAACGACGATTGACTTGATAATCGTTGCCAGCAGTTTGCCAATAGTAACGTAATGCCCAACGAATTGCCTCAGCAGAAACTGTGGTATGAACTTCTCCTTTCCAAAGAATTTTTTGTAAAGTAGTTATATTACCTTCGTTTTCTCCACGGTTATTAGCAGCAGTACCATAGCCTGTTAACACATTTCCAAATAAATGAAACGACATTTTTAAATCTCCTTAAAAATTACAAACATTCCCAGAACTGTTAAAACTTCGGCTCCACTCAGTTTTAACAGTGAGCGGAGCGTTTTAACAGTGAGCGGAGCCGAACTGTCAAAGGCCAATATCAATCACATTTTCTTCATCCAAACTATCTTCATCAGCATTATCTTCATGAGAAATACCTTTGCCTTTATAACTAGCTAATGCCAACAGAGCTAAATCTCTCGATTTTTTCCAGTTCTTATCAGCCATGACAAACTCCATTAACTCTTCCCAATGTTCCTGTAGAGTAGGAATTCTCCCTGATCGTGACCAAAAATCAGTAATAAATTCTCGGAATGTATCCGAATTTTTACATCTAGTTAATCCGGTTCTGAATTTTACAGTGACACGTTCAAAATTAGGAATCTCACCAGCCTTAGTTTTATCAGCAACTTGACCATAAGTATAATTTATTGCTTCATGACAAGCTTTAACAAATAGTTTTTCGCGTTCATCTGATTGAACTTTCTGAATCACTTGATATAGTCCTCCCCTTTCATAAGATAATTTTTTGAACAGTTCATTACTGTTTACTTTTTCTGAAATACCAGAATACCAAAGTTGATTTCTTGCCAAATTTTCAGCAATTAATTCTCTAGCGAAACTAGTCACCACAAAAGTACTACCCTTACCTACAATTGATTTATCTTTTAACCAATCATTACAAACCTGATAGTTGTGACAAACCTTGTCACTGGCTTCTACTACATACATATCTGTCCGAGTTTTTTGTTGAGTTGACCATGCAACAGTTCCCAAAGTTAAAACTTTACAGCGCGATACACCAAAGTCTTTAGTAATATTTATTGTTGCTTCTAAAGTCAAAAATCTTAGCCCCGCATCGCCCAAACCAGAAGCATGAAAATCTTTGTAAGTGGCATATCTCAAGTGTTGATTTTGACGATATTGAGCATATTTTTCTAAATCTGTGATTTCTGGAACTACCAATGCGTATTGAGCACGTTTATTTCGCAACTTAGAGCGGAGAATATAGTAATAACAAGCAACGGGGGCAAATAACAGAAGGAATGCATTTTCTGGAAGTTCTTCAAAAGAAGTATCAGAACTGAAGGCAACATGACGTACCACCGCACCGGGATTTAACCACCCAGCAACACTAATAGCTTTTGTCAGCAATTGTTCGTTTTTATCACAAAGGTAACTGGAAAAATCTTGATAAGCATAGCTTTGCAAGGCTTTATATGTAACCTGAATCTCTTTTTCATCCTCACCTAATGATAGAGATTCGGTTTGTGTTCCAGCCGATTTATGAGTGCTGTTATGTTGTAAAAAAGTGCCAAGAATTCCCTGGTGTATAATCACCTGAGCATCCTTACGCATAGTTTGCGAATCTAAACCACGAAGGGCAATCAGTCCATCATTTATTTGGAATGATTCTTTTAATAGCCATTCCAAAACTGTTTTATCATTACCTTGCCAATTTAAGATGACTTTTCGCTTGTAACGCTCCCAATTTAATCCCTTTGGACGAGCCACTTTTTCTATTTCTAACTGCTTTAAAGTCATCCATAACCCAGCTAACCCAGCACAATGCAATAAAGTAAAACTAGGATTGCCTAAATCAAATTCTAATTTCACTGCTCTGCTCCTACGTCTTCGCTGTAGCGAATTCTGCCAATTGGAGTGATGGGATAGAATCCCCGACGTTGCCATTCCCAATAGTCTGGTTCAATTCGGATAGGTACTGACCAAGCTTGTGCTTCCTGTTTGAACAATTTCATCCGGGATTCATCCTTACCTTGTTTGAGTAATTCTTGTCTGCGCTGTTCGGCAATATCCCAGATTACTGTTTCATCCTCACCCAATAACACGGTAATTGTGTATCCTCCTTCACGTAGGAAATCTGGGCGATTACACCAGTTATCTTCCAACCAACTTGATTTAACTTGCTCGACTTTCTCTGAGTGAAGACGGGCAGCGACTTCAGCTAAATCTAGTTGAGAAATACCTGTTTTACAGGAAAATTCTTGAATTAGTTGCTCTCCTGTCAGAAGTTCTGCAGAATCATAGGGTCGCTTATTATCCCAAGGATAAATAATTGCCAGTCTTGCTCCTTCTTCCTGTCTAGTCATCCTGCGGTTCAATCTTCCCAAACGTTGAATTAAAGATGCTGCGGGAGCCATTGCAGATATCAGTAAATCAGCACTTAAATCCAGGGACATTTCACAAACTTGCGTAGTGACAGCCAAAACTGGTTCATCTTTCCCAAAGGCTTCAATTACGGCTTTATGTTTCTTAAGCCTATCTTTGTAACGATAGCGACTATGATAAATTAATGGTTTAATGTCTAATTTTGGTAAATGTTCAGCAAGCTTAATTTTTGCAGCGCGATAAATTTCGATGCAAGTTTTTACAGAATTAGTCACCCATAACACTTTCTGGTTATTTCTAAGAGCTTCTATTGCAGGTTGCCAAATTTCTTTAAGTTCATCAAAGTCAGTGACTTGAGAGATATATTTAATGTCGTAACGCTTAAGTTCCTCTAGTTGCTTTGGGCCTTCAATGGGTTCATCTAGTTCTTCACCTTGTTCTACAACAACTTGATGAATAGCTTGTAACTGTTCGGGAGTAAAGCTAGCACTCATCAAGAGAATAGGCGCACCGCGAAATGCCCTGATAAACTTCAACAGCGCCCCGAAAAGACGTGCATCGTAGGCATGAACTTCATCAAAAACAAAAGCAGATTGTGCGATCGCAGCCCAAGAGTAAAGTGGTTTGCGATTGTTTTGAATTAAACCCAATACAGAATCAACTGTACAGACAATCAGTTTCTTCCGCCATGCCTGAAAAGCCATTAATCGAATATTGATACTCTCTGAATTATCCGAGTCACCAGAGAATAGTAATTCTCTATCTAAATCAGCACGAGAGTGCATTAAATCAGGTTCGATTTCTGTACCATCTGCGTAGTCAATATATCCTTGGGAAGCTGTACCTGTAGTTGGATAGGAGAAAAATAATTTACCTCCTACTGCCCATTTTTCTCCCCAGGCATACGCACCAATGGTTTTACCTGTTCCACAACCTGCTTTAACGAGCGTTATTCGACGATCCGATTTGGCAATTGACTCTTGAAATTCACGTAATTTTTGACCTTTTAGGCGTTGATTGACTAATTTCTGAATATCTTCTTTTGTGAGTTGCAATGATAATACTTGTTCAATCCATACCTTAAAGTCTTCTTCAGCTAGAGGTAAAGCAGAACCAGCCAAATCTGCTGCAATTACTGTTGCTTTCACCGCAGCAATCAATTTTTGCTGCTCCCAGTCTAGTTGCGATTCAAACTGAATAAATTCATCGCGTAGATTTATTAAAGCTTTTTGTAATTGACATTTTGACCAAATCTCTGGAGGTAATTCTGGTAAGTTCTCAGGTAATCCTAAAGCTTGATGACCCATTTTCAAGAGTGCTTTAAAATCTGAATGATGGGTATAAATTTTTAATTCATCTCCAATACCTGAAGGAATTTCGGCTATAAATCCCGCAGCTTGGTTATTTTGATTTAGCCCTATTTTGAGATGATGCCCCATTGCTGCCCAAACAGCAATCATCAAGTTTGCATTCTGGCATTGTTCCAACCATTCCCTAAATGTAGGTACTTGCAACGCCAAAATGCCACTAATGACTTCATGACGCAGCATTTGTCTATCTGACTGCCTCTCTTTCAAAATCCTCTTTCGGTAATCTTGATGCTTTGGATCTGGTGATTTTTGAAGAGTCTTCAAGTAAACCATTTCCTGAAAATGTCGGTTTGCTTTACCCCAATCGTGCAAATATGCACCTAATCTAACTGTTGTTGCAAAGTAATCTAAATCAATATGTTTTATTCCTAATTGCTGGAGAATTGACTTACCCAATTTATCCACCAAAACATCAGCTGCTTGCATCACAAAGCTGATATGTCCTGTATATTTTGCAGAACCTCGTGCCCGATCATTTTTTTGATCTTCTGCTGATAAGGATTTCGCCAATAACACCTTAAACATTCCTACCTCCCTTAAAAGGCAGGAAATATCCACAACCAAGGTGTCTTTTGCCACCAATCCCCCACTGTTGTAACTTTAAAGAATCATCATCACTTAATTCTGAAATCTCAGTTGTAAAACCAACAATGGTATATCGTTTCACTTTTAGCGTTTTGCGACTAAGTTCACCTTTTTTATTTACCGGAATAGAAATTTGCCCTGAGATTTCTAAATCATCAAGCTGACGCTTTACTGCATTTAAAAAAGGCTCTGGTTCGGTATATCCTTTGATAACAACAATTCTTGATCTAAGCGTCTTTGCTGGTTTAAGCGTAAATATTTCTGGGATACCAATTTGAATCTCATGTATTCCTAATCGAATACTCTTTCCTGCCAATTTATAAATCAAGGAGATTTGAGGAATCGGTACGCGAATTCGCAAGCAAGATTGTTCTGTCAAAAGAATTTTGCCTTGTTTATCAGCAAAACCAGGAATTGTCAGAATACTGATTGCTGTTTGCTGACGTATCTCTGGAATTATATGAACACACGCTGCAAAAAGAGCATAGTTATGATCCGCAGGCAAACATTTTCCTCGGACTGGAAAGCAAAGCTCAACAAATGGCTCAAGTTCATCACCTGCATTTTGAGATGCAGAAAAACCTACAGATGCAATCACTTTAGGAATCCCCCGAAATGACAAAATTTTAAATATTTAAAATGTTCAAAACCTTACGGCATCAGAGGTAGCGATTGAGAACTAGCAGCACATAGGGCTTGGAGCCAGTAGTAACCTGTGTTTCAACGAAAAACTTGAAAAGGTTAGCTTTAAATCTTGAAACATCAGAATAAATCATGAATAACAAAAATTTAAGATGATGTCAAGTTTTTTACTAATATGCTCAACGCCTAACGGCATCATAGGTTTAAAGCAAGCAGGGTTATGTTAGTCCCAGCTGCTCTACAACACTTAAAAGTATCAAACCTTTAAATCGTGAAAGTGCTCAACACCTGACGGTATCACAAGTTTAAGTTACACCGCTTAATTTACTACATATACAGGACTTACACAAAACTACACGCCCTCAGGGGCAATTCATGAATTGCCCCTACCTAAAAATCATTCTTTTCGGCTATTGTTTGCGTAAGTCCTGATATAGCATAGCGTCTATGTAGTGTTCAACGCCTGACGGCATCAAAGGTTTGGGCAGAATTCAAAAAACTTACCCTTTAAGTTTGGCTGGGGATTGTGCTCAACGCCTACTGGCATCAAAGGTTTGGGCAGTGCGATCGCTAAAACCTATATCAGAACTCCTCTGAGATTCAATATTACAAGCACCTGGTTAAAAAAAGGAACACATTGAGCAAATATTTACTCAAATCTTATCCTTAAGAATAGCAGATAAATTTGAAACCCTTGTGCTGTGTAACTTCCAAGCCATGAAAAGAAAATACAAGCACCTACAGATAGTCTAAAAACTTTGAAAAGCCAGTCCAGCAAGGGTTTTCTATATGTGCTTCTCTATTGTAGGCTTCACAGTCGGAGATCCATGTAAAAATCCATAGATCAATTTGTTCACTTAGCGATCGCTACCATTTAAACTAAACCACGTCTATCTTGAAACCTGTAGTTCTTCTGTCATCAAAAGGATTTGCCCTCATCCCCCAACCCCTTCTCCCAAATCTGGGAGAAGGGGAGCCAGAATTTCAAAGTCCCTCTCCCATATCTGGGAGAG
>NZ_JBTYKD010000250.1:0-3844 GCF_054880495.1 Nostoc sp. | reverse complement strand
AAAATACCGACGGTGTATTCATATTGCACCTTGATTCAATGAAGTTTAGGGATATTCTCCTCTTTATGATTATTCTCCACTCAATGCGCTGCAATTGGGTATAGATTTTCTCACAAGTGAGCGAGCCTCCCCAAGGGAAGAGCTTCGCTAAGGTGAAAAAAGTAGTGGTTAGTGAGCTAGGAGTGAGCTACTAATAGGGTAGGCTAGAGTTGTATCAAGTGTGGAAGTCTACCAACTATGGCAACAAAAAATCCCCGTATAGCAGCCTACCCACCACCCAAAGTCTATGAACTGTTGGTTGAATTTAAGCGCTCTCAAGGATTAAAGTCAGATTCTGCCGCTATCGTGGCAATTCTGGAGACTTACCTATGCGGTAGCATACCCAATGTGCTACCAAGTGAGCTATCAAATACGCCAAAGCGAATTGAGGATTTAGAGGTGAAGGTGAGTAGTCTACTTTCTGATGTAGCAGTACTTAAGCAGGCAATGAGTCAGTATACTTGTCAAGCATCTGGTGAAGACCTATCGCACAACGAATACCTGCATCAACCTGATAACTACGAGGTATTAAGTGAGCCACCAAACGAATCACCCAACAGAATCCTTGACTTGACAAACGAATCTGTAGTTACGTCCGGGAGTACATCTA
This sequence comes from Nostoc sp., assembly GCF_054880495.1. Lineage (NCBI taxonomy): Bacteria > Bacillati > Cyanobacteriota > Cyanophyceae > Nostocales > Nostocaceae > Nostoc > Nostoc sp. Next base: position 3,195 of record NZ_JBTYKD010000250.1, on the reverse strand, counting down.
GAAGTGAGCTACCAATAACTGGGGCAGATGTTGACACTGAATTATTGAAGTCATCTGTTATTGAAACCGTATCCGCCGACAGTGAGCTATCAAATGAGTCACTATTGGTAACACCAACTGCTGAATCTATTTTAAATTCCACACTAATTGAGGAGAACACGCCTCCCTATAATGAGCTACTAAGTGAGCCAGCATCAAATGACTTACTAGAGACCGTCATTGGTGAGCCATTTCATAGCTCACTTGATGATCTACCACTGCTCGAAGAAAATAATCATCCCAAAGTATCATCTGCCAATAGTGAGCTAGTTAATGACTTACCTGATAGCTCACCAGAGAAATCCGAAAGTAAAAATTTCCTTCAAGTACCACTTCACCTCACTGGTGCAGCTTTAGCAAGAAGATTAAATGTTTCTCCCAGTACCCTTCGTCATAAGAAAAATGATGCCAATTTTGGGCAATGGACTTCTCTTCATGATCCAGATGGAATTGCTTGGCATTTTAATGGTGAAAAATTTATTGAAAAACCCTCACCCGAAGACAGTAAAACCCCTTGAGTACAAAATTACTCAAAGGGGTTAACGATATTCAAACTATTGTTTTCGGCTCACTATCAAAGTGGTATTATTCAGATTTAACTGGTACGCGGCGGATTTTTTCACGTAAAGTCTCTAAAACTTCGGGTGTGACTATATACCACCAAGGGCTTCTAGGAGTTTCTTGGAATGCCTGAATAATTCCTTTGTCTCGCCAGTAATAGACAGTATGAATTCCAACACCAAGTTTTTCAGCCAGGGCACTGGTGGAATAATAACCTTCTGGACTAACCCCTAAGTGTGCTACTTGTGGGTTACTTAAAGGCTTTTCAATCCCAAACTTCCAACGAATCCAGGCGACACCTTTTTTTGTAAAAGCACGCCCAGTACCACCCACCAAACCTCGGCGATTGAGTTCATGAGCAATTTCGCTATCAGTTCGACCCACAGCTAATTCTTTAATGAGTTGAATGACTTGGTTGGGTGTTCGGAATTTTTCTGCATTTGTTGGGCGTGTCGCAATCAATTCACTTGTAACTCCTGTATGCCAGAGTATTTGGACACGAGTGGAACGTTCTGGAGCATCAATTGGGGTAATAGCAACTTGTTTTACTAACAACCCTAATATCTCTTTACGCTCAAGGTTCGTAGTAGTACTGGCGTGCCAAAGTGTGGGAATATCGTTGGCTAACTGTAAAATTTGTTGCCGTTGCACTGCTGTTAATTCCAGCCGTTGTACAAGACGTGCTTTTTGGTATGCCTCTTCTAACTCTGCTAACTGTTGTAATTTTTCATTCCATCTCTTTTCTAGTGTACGGGCTACTAAACGATTTTCTGGCTCGGTTGCATCATATTGTCGAAAAGCTCTTTCAGCTTCGTAACGTGCCCTTTCCAGTCGCAGTTGCCATGTTTTATCCGCCTCATCTGCAATATTTTCAAGTTCAGATAGGACAGCAAGAGAAATATCTAGTTGCTCGTCCGTAAAAGCTGACAGCACATGAGCGGAAACGGCTGTATCAATTGCTGCTCCCGCAACGCTCCAGCAAGCGCCGACGCTACCATCTTGTTTACGAGCTTGGGTACATTCGTAAGCTGCTCTACAACCACCAGTACCGTGGTAGCGAGGACTCATACGGCGACCGCATTTACCACAAATTACTAAACCTTGGAGGAGAGCAAAGCCCTCTCTAGGTGTACCTGGACATCCATCTGATAAAGAAATTGGGCAATTGCGTCTGAGTCGCTCACAATTAGACAAATATTCTGGCCAACTAATGTAAGCTTCATGAGCGTTGTGGATGATTACTTTCCATTCTTCTTGGGGTAGTTGCTGGATTTTAACCTTTTTTATTTGTCCAGCCTCAATTACATTAAAACTGCGTCGTCTACCATACACGTATGTTCCTGTGTAAGTTGGGTTGTGCAGTAGGGCAGTTATACGACTAAGGTTGGCTGGGCCCCAATGAAGTGTACCAATATCCCCAGGTCGCCAACGTCTTCTTGGGAAAGGAATTTGGTTTACACAAAAGTAGCGCATCACCTTAAATGCTGTTCTAAGTTCGCGGAACTTTTGAAAGGCTAACTGTATTGCGGCAACTACACCTTCATCTGGGTCTAGCACCAATTTTCCTTCGGGGTCATAGACATAGCCAGTAGGGGGAGAACAGCGCAACTCTCCTTTTTTAGCTTTATTGAGTTTGGCTCCTTGTAACCGTAAGCGCATACCATGTAGTTCCGTGTGGCTCCAAGTTCCCTTAAACCCCAGTATCACTCGGTCATTAAAATCATTTGGGTCGTAAATCCCATCGTGGTCAATGACCAAGGTATCCGTTAGGGCACAGATATCTAAAAGTTTATGCCAATCTGCTTGGGAACGAGAAAATCTTGAAGCTTCCAGAGCCAAAACAGCCCCCACCTCCCCTAAACCAACAGCAGCCATTAGTCGATGAAAATCTTCGCGTCCTGTTGTAGTTTGACCACTTTTACCAAGGTCACTATCCAATACTTCGATTTGACTCTTGTCCCAACCCAAGGTTAATGCACGGTCAGCTAGGGCATATTGTCTCTCAGTACTTTCACGGTGAAATTCTACCTGATTGGGTGTTGACTGTCTTAAATACACAACAGCACGGCGTTCCAGATGGGTTGAACTAATTTTATTATTCATCTGGTTTACTCCTAGTTATCGCTTTCTCTGTCTGTTGAGTGGAGAGTATTTTGTCCACTAACCGTGCTGTTAGCTTTATGAGGCGACTTAGCCTTTCTTCGTTTTTGGGTTGAGCGGTTGCTAGTAGATGCTTTTTCCTCATTTTTTTTCTTGTGTTCGACTTCAATATCATCAAGAACACAAGAAGATTCGGACGTTATAATTTGCGATCGCCGAGCTACCCATTCGCTTAATTGCAGTAATTTCTCAGGTAAAAACTTCCCGACTGTTTGGACTGTGAAAGCTTGCTGTGTCCATAGGTCGGTTTCCGTTGCTGGTAGAGACAAAAATCCTCCTAAAGGACTTTCTATAGTTACTTTAGTCTCTCGGCCAATTTTACGAATTTGCTGTATTACAACTGACTGACCACATAACGGGTGGATGGGATTGATGATGGTGACACGACTTCCCAAAAGTGACTTGAAGTTATGTGCAGTCTTACTGTACTGTTCC
>NZ_JBTYKD010000249.1:0-5889 GCF_054880495.1 Nostoc sp. | reverse complement strand
GAACTCCGTTCATCCACCTTTGAACCGGATGCATCCACCTCAGAACTCCGTTCATCCACCTTTGAACCGGATGCATCCACCTTTGATACTCAAAATCCCCATTCTTTACTCGCCGCGTCTTCTTTACTCCCTAGTGCAGACGCGATGAATCGCGTCTCTACAAATTCTCTAATTACTCAACTACGCGAAAACGAACAGCGCAACCTCCGCACGGTGCTAATTTTTGATCAATTTGAGGAATTTTTCTTTGTTTACACCGAACCTGCACAAAGGAAGCAATTCTTTGAGTTTTTGGGAGAGTGTCTGAATGTTCTATCGGTGAAAGTTATCTTATCGCTGCGGGTAGATTACATCCATTACTTGCTGGAGTGCAATGATTTGCCCAGCCTCAAGATTATTGGCAATGACATTCTCAGTAATAATGTGCTTTACAAGTTGGGGAATTTCTCGCCTGCTGATGCGAACTCAATTATTCAGCGTTTAACTGAAAATACTAGCTTTCGCTTAGAACCTATTTTAGTTGAACAACTGGTGGTAGATTTAGCCGGAAAATTGGGTGAAGTTCGTCCCATTGAGTTGCAGATTGTGGGGGCGCAACTGCAAACGGAGAATATTACAACTCTGGCAGAATATCAGCAGCGTGGCACTAAGGACGAATTGGTTAAGCGTTATTTGGAAGAAGTTGTTAATGATTGCGGTGAAGAAAATCACCAAGCAGCAGAAATATTACTGTATTTGCTGACGGATGACAAAGGAACTCGCCCTCTGAAGACTCGCGCTGAGTTGGAACGCGATTTGATGCCGTACTTATCGGAGATCCCCCCAACCCCCCTTAAAAAGGGGGGCTTTATTCTTTCAACCCCCTTAAAAAGGCGATCGCCGCAAGCGGGGGGATCAGAAGCTAGGGGGGAACAAGCTTCTGAAATCAGTAAATTAGATTTAGTGTTAGAAATTGTTGTCCAATCTGGCTTAGTGGTTTTGCTACCAGAAAACCCTTTTGACCGTTATCAACTGGTACACGACTACATCGCCGCTTTTATTCGCCAGCAACAAGAACCGAAGTTAAAGCAGGTGATGGGGGAACTGGAAAAAGAACGAGAACAAAGAAAACTGAGTGATGCAAAACTCAATAGCTTTCTCAAACGCGCCCTTTTTGGTTCAGTTGCAGCCGGAGTCGTCTTAGCTGGGCTAACATTTAAAGCCTGGGATGCAGCAAAAACGGCAGAACAGGAAACAAAACAAGCTGCAATCAGTGAAATCAACGCCCTTGCTAACTCATCAGCCACCTTTTCTGCCTCTGGGCAAATCTGGGATGCACTGACAGAAGGCTTAAAAGCGGGCGGAAAACTGAAAAATTCCGGGAAGGTGGCGGTAGATACCCAGATACGGGTTGTGGGAAGTTTGCAGAAAGCTGTGTACTTACAACCAGAGAACAAATTCCAAGAACTGAATACATTAGAAGGGCATAGCAGTTGGGTCAATAGCGTGGTGTTCAGCCCCGATGGGCAAAGGCTGGCTTCTGCAAGTTTTGACAACACGATAATTATATGGAATTTGGATTTAAATAAGTTAGTCAAAGATGGTTGTCGCTTGCTCAACAACTATTTGGTTGTCCATCCTGAAGTGCTGCAAGAACTAACGGAATGCCAAACTCCGCCTCGGCTGGTGCAAGCCGCTACAGTATTAGTTATCCAAGGTGAGAAGCTAGCGCGAAATGAAGACGTTGATAATGCGATTACCAAATTCCGCCAAGCTCAGCAGTGGGATGCTAATTTGAGATTTGAACCCCAGGTAAAAGCACAAGAGTTTGTCAACAAAGGCAAGGCTGAACGCTCAGTTGATGAAGGAAACAGCCGCTTACGAGAGAAAAAGTTTAAAGAAGCACTAGCAGCTTATACCGCAGCTCTCAAGTTTGATCCAAAAGTCGAAATTCCTACTAATTCTTGGAATACAATATGCTGGGACGGGAGTCTGCAAAAACAAGCCGCCGATGTTTTACCAGCCTGTGATAAAGCCGTTGCACTTGCACCTGAAGATGGCAGAATTCGTGATAGTCGTGGCTTGGCTAGGGCGCTGACAGGCGACACTCAAGGGGCGATTACTGACTTTGAGGCATACATCGCCCAGCCTCAGGATAAAAATAGTAAAGCACAACGGCAGCGCTGGGTGAAAGATTTACGGGCGGGGAAGAATCCGTTTACAGATGCAGAGATTAAGAAGTTACGGAATTAGTGAGACATTGTGCAAAAAAATGAAGTTATCTCACTTTTGTAAAACTGCGATGCTCCGGTTCAATAGGGCTAAGATTGAGTTATAGCAATATGGAATAGACGAAATATAGCGAAGCGATCTATATGCAATACAGTTTGACCTCTCTCCAAACCTCTCTCCTAAGAGGAGAGAGGCTTTGAATCCTACTCCCCTTCCCTTGTAGGGAAGGGGCTGGGGGTTAGGTCTCTATTTAACTAAACTGAGAACTGCTATAGATAATCACAAGGTAAAAGCATGGCATACAGCGATTTTAGTCTCGCTAAGGTGAAAAAGAGTTTTGACTTAAGACTCGATGAAACTCAGAATTTATTTGCTGATACAAAACCTGTTACACCATCAGAAACCCTCAGAACGATTTTAATAGATTACATTCCTTTAGCAACTGCAATTTCAACCGAAAAAGCTAGGTCAGAGTTTTTAATTGCACCAATCCTCGCAGAGGTCAGACGATTATTAAATAATCAAATCTCACTGTTTTCTGGGAATGAATTTAATGTGGATGCGACTCAAGGCTTGCAAGGTTTTTGCGATTACATCATTAGCAATTCTCAGGAGCAATTATTTCTTTCTGCTCCGGTAATGTTTATTTTTGAGGCGAAAAAAGAAGATATTATCGGCGGTCTTGGTCAATGTGTAGCGGCAATGATTGCGGCGCAGTTGTTCAATCAAAATCAAGGCAATGAAGTTGGGCGGATTTATGGCTCGGTTACGACTGGAACTAACTGGAAGTTTTTATTTTTAGAAGAAACGACTGTTTATATAGATTCGACTGAGTACTATATTAAAGAAGTTGATAAAATTATGGGTATTTTATTGCAACCTTTTGGGCTTGTTTGAATATATAGCAGGCGATAATCTTTTCCCCAAGCGGACTATCTTACTGGTGGGTTGGCGCAGCCCAACCTAGGCATCGCTCATAATGGATGAAGCCCATAAAGGTAAACTGGTATGGATTGGAGAACTTATATTCATTCAGACCCGAAAATTCTCCTTGGAAAGCCTATCGTTAAAGGAACGCGGCTATCCGTGGAATTCATCTTGGGGTTGTTTGCCGAAGGTTGGACAGAACAGCAAGTCACAGAAAGCTACCCAACTCTCAGCACTCCTGCAATTCAAGCCGTGTTCGCGTTTGCGGCAGAGTGTCTCAAAGAGGATGTATTCTACACACCGTTGCTGTCTACTGAGGCCAGATAATGCGGTTTCTGGCGAATGAAAACTTCCCATTGCCCAGTGTGCGGCTGCTACGGCAAGCGGGCTATGATGTCGCTTCGGTGACAGAGGATTCTCCTGGGATTGAAGATACAGAGGTTTTGACTCGTGCAGCTAATGACCAATGGGTGATTCTAACGTTTGATCGCGACTACGGCGAACTCATCTATCGCTTAAAATTACCATCACCAATGGGTGTGATTTATCTCCGGTTTCCATACTCCTGAGGAGCCAGGCACACTGTTATTAAATTTACTACAGATAGAAGGATTGCAATTTGAGAAGCGGTTTACGGTAGTAGAGCGCAATCAGATTCGCCAGCGTCCTCTGCCGTAGTTAGCCGTAGGTGTTGGGTGTGAGTCTAAGATTGACTTATCACAATATATTAAGAGAGATTAAAGATGCTAAATGCGGTTGAGTTTCAAGCAAAGATTCAAAATGGTTTAATTCACATTCCCGATGAGTACAAACAAGAACTCGGTGAAGGGGATGATATTAAAGTAATCGTTTTGGTGAAGAAAAAATCATCTCCCAGAAGAGACATAATTGATGAATTAACAGAGAATCCTGTTCAAGTGGATGGTGTACTCAACCGTGAGGAAATTTATAACCAATAATTATGAGTCTATTCTGAAGATATGCAAGATGGGTTAGTCGTAGCTGGTCAATTAGAGATTATGAATCCATTTAAAAAAGGCTAGAAACCGCATCTAAGCTGTCTCTAGCCTTAATTTACTTAATGGGCAGTACCAGACTCGAACTGATGACGTCCTGCTTGTAAGGCAGGCGCTCTACCAACTGAGCTAACCGCCCAATCCTTAACTAATATAGCAAAACATTTCAGATTCCGCTAGTAGTTTTAAGAAAATCTTTTTTTCTCTTATACTGACTCAGTATTCAGCACGGGCTAAACGCCCCGCTATCGCTAACAGGATTTAGGATGCCCTCTGGTCGGACGCACGATCGCATTACTATGTATACTCTGCCCTTGGTGGCGGGCGTTACTTTCTGGCAAACTCGCAGTAGCAATGTGACTTTGTTGGTTGCAGGCGGGTTTCTCTTTGGAGGGCTGATGTTTGGCCCGGATTTAGATATTTACTCTGTGCAATTTCAACGCTGGGGTTTCTTGCGCTGGATTTGGCTACCTTATCAAAAAAGTCTCCGTCATCGTTCTTTTTTATCCCACGGGCCGATTATTGGCACGATCCTACGGGTAATTTATCTGGGGTGTTTGCTGGCTATTTTGGCAATTTTCCTTTTGACGATCGCCCAAAAGCTGGGGAATCTCAGTTTTACTTGGCAGGATTTGGGGGGAACTGTCTGGCGATCGCTCGTGGATTATGATACTGAATATATCGCTTTGTTTTTGGGCTTGGAACTCGGTGCGATGAGTCATTCTCTGTGCGATTGGGGCGGTTCGGCATACAAGCGGTTTCAAAAACAGGGGGTTCGGGGGTTGCTTCCTAGTGGCAAAATTAAGAAGCGGAAGGTGAGGAGGAGTAGTCGGACTAAGGTAAAGAAATGAGTTTTTAAACGCAAAGGGAAGCGCGGAGGGACGCAAAGGTATGGAAAATCAAGATGAGAGTTTGGTGGCTTTGCAGGAATTGATTGAGGTGGTGGCGAAGTTGCGATCGCCTGATGGTGGTTGTCCTTGGGATTTGGCGCAAACTGCCGAAACGCTGATGCCTTATGTGATTGAGGAAGCTTATGAGGTGGTGGACGCAATTAAGGGTGGGGATCAAGAAGCGATCGCTGAAGAGTTGGGAGATTTACTATTGCAGGTGGTATTACAAGCCCAAATCGCTAGCGAATCTGGACAATTTTCTCTCAAAGAAATAACTCAGGGGATTTCCCAAAAGTTGATTCGCCGTCATCCCCATGTGTTTGGTGATGTGTCGGTGGCAAGTGTGGATGAGGTGCAGCAAAATTGGGAACAAATCAAAGCTGCGGAAAAAGGCGAAGTATCTCCAGATGCACAAAAACTTAGTGCTAAACTCGCTCGTTATGGGCGTACTCTTCCCCCACTGACGGCGGCGATGAAGATTTCTCAAAAGGCGGCGGCGATCGGCTTTGAATGGGAAAATATTCAGGGCGTCTGGGATAAGTTTTATGAGGAGTTGGGGGAGTTTCAACAGGCTTTGGCTGAGGAAACACCAGAACGACAAGAAGCAGAATTAGGCGATTTACTATTTGCAGTTATTCAGCTAGCCCGTTGGCATCATCTTGACCCTAGCACCGCTTTGCAAGGCACAAATCAGCGATTCGTGCAACGTTTAGAAAAAATGGAGGCAGCTGTTGATCGTCCCCTTTCTGATTACAGTTTGGATGAGTTAGAAACTCTCTGGCAACAGGCAAAAGCCCAACTTGCTAAAGAAGGCTCATAAGTCAATAGATCCCGCGATCGCTACG
>NZ_JBTYKD010000248.1:0-22345 GCF_054880495.1 Nostoc sp. | reverse complement strand
CCGGGGATGACCTGCCAGTTGCAAGGACAAATGTCCTTGTTTGGTATGCTCGATCTGGGCTAAAGCTCAGTGGCTTCAGAGAAAGAGTTGCTTACATTCATCCTGTGCAGTTGTTCTTGCATTCTTTTATAGGAAAATCTGCATATCTAATGCAAGCTCTAACTATTGCTGGGTAAGCCTTAACGGGTATCAGGCATTGGCGAAAATCTGCACAAAAGTAAAGCAGCTATCACTTACGGAGAAAACGACTCAATAACCCTACTGTGCAAGGGTTGCAGATATTTTCGGCTGTGTAGCCCAAGGAAACAACCACTAATCAGGGCTGAAGCAGTCCAATAAACCTACTGTGCAAGGGTTGCAGCTATTCGTGGTTGTGTAGATCAAGAAAAGCGCGATCGCGTTTGTTCTTTTGAGGACTAAAGCAGTCCAATAACCCTATTGCATAAGGGTTATAGCTATTCATGGCTGTGTAACCGAAGAAAAGTGCGATCGATGGAGTTAGTCACCCTCACCACTAAAAGCAAAACTAAGTGGAACTCTGGAAATACAATCAATTAGCTGAAGTCAAATAAATCTCTAAGGGTACAGGAATTTATGGTCAGGAGTCTTTTTTGGGGTGTAGCAGCTTTGCTGGCACTTATGGTCGGGTGTTCGCCAGCACAATCCCAAGTGCCACCTAACACCGAACTTTCCCCATCAATAAGCGTGCATTTACTCCTGGGAAATCCCAGCAGTGCAACTCCAACAAAGCTTACGCCTGATAATTACCTTATGGTCAGTTTCTTGCTCTTCTGGGCTATGCCAATCTTCTTCTTTTGTCGCCACCCTAAAGAAATCATCAACTGCTATTACTTTGATAGGTGTATCTGGGTAATTATCTGTCTGTTGCACAACTTTTTCTGGTGTTACAGGTGCGATACCTGACCAAAGAAACACAACAAATGGATACTCGGATTCGCTCATAAATAACAAACCTTCAGATGCTTGTTTTAACTGAGCGATAATTTCTGAATTGGTATTAGTCATTAAAAAAAGCGATATTTTCATCTATGGTGTGCTAGTGGTACCCGATCGCGCCAAGGCAAACGCCCAATTGCTAGTAAATTGCACAGGTGCGCCCCGCCCCGGTCTAAACTATGGCTAGCTCCGGCGTAGGTCATCGCAACTCTTGGAGACGCGCAAGGGACGCCACAACTGGCTAGTAATGTACTAGAAAACACATAGTAAATGTGCGGTGGTGTACTCATCCGCCGTAGGCGATCGCTCTTGTTTCCTCTAAGAATTGGGTAGGGGCGATGTCTACGACGGGCTGCGCCTACGCTCTTTTTCCCAATAACTATCGTTTACTAATTGCAGGTATGCTCAGTAGACGACCTCGATTCATCCCTCTATGGGAGCAATGCCAGCTATTTTAATGGGAGTTGGTAATACAAAATATTAAAAGTCGTTTGTTTATGCTTTTGTAGAACTTGCTGAACTAGTTCAAATCTTCGCCGTTCGTATAACTGACGCGCGATTGCATTATGCGTCAGGTCTGAAGTATAAAGTTTGAGATAATTAGCCCCTGAATTCTTGGCTTGACTAATAGCAAAATCGACTAATCTAGCGCCAATTCCCTGCCCTCTAGCTTTACTGTTTACGCAAGTCCAACCTAGCCAGTAAGTTTCTGATTTTCCCCGCAGAGTATATAGTCCTGTAATGCCTAAAACCTCTGAGAGTGAATTAATTGCTACCCAATAACGACACCAACTGATGCCTAGCAATCCCAATAATAACTTTGGGAAATAACCATGCATCAAACTCAATTGAAAAACCAAGCTTGCCTTTTCCCTCCACCTCTGATACTGAAATACTTTGTCTCCCAAATCAATAGCTGCTGTCAGAGTTTGTTTTGATATAGGTTTGATTTCAATCATAAATTATATATGAATGAGGGTTAGGTGTTTTGCATCTCCTGAAAATCAAGATTTGGGATTGTTAAACAGCAACAGGAACCGAATGTTACAGCTATTTTCAGGTAAATAGACCACGCGGTAGGGGCACAGCATTGCTGTGCCCCTACGACAGATGTGGTTCAAATACATGAAAACTGCTGTAAGTTAATTGTCGCATCCTTAACTTTTCCTCTAAGAATAGGGCGATCGTAGCCCGCTTTTATCGCTGCTCTCAAAAATTGGTAGAGTTGGTAAGACTATGCAACAGCTTTGTTTGTATCGTCGGTAAGCATAACCGCTTGAGATCCTCTCTCGGAAGTCAAGACAAAAGAAGTAATAGAACGATAAAAAGACTTGATTTTGGATGATTTTCCATGATAGCCTGGGTGTGTCTATTAAATTACAGTTGGTCGATATTCTTATCGTAGTTTTAAGAGGATACTGTATTTTTTATAAAGCCATAGTTGGCACAATTAATTTTAGAAGTATCACCAGAGAAAACTTATGGTCATTACACAAAGACGTAAACTTGGACGTTCAAAACTAGAAGTATCACCACTATCTTTTGGTGGGAACGTGTTTGGCTGGACAATTGATGAAAATACTTCATTTGAGATTTTAGATCACTTTATAGCGGCTGGAGGTAATTTTATTGACACAGCTGATGTTTATTCCACCTGGGTGAGAGGAAATATTGGTGGAGAGTCCGAGACAATTTTAGGAAAATGGCTCAAACAGCGTAAAAATCGTGACCAAGTGGTAATTGCAACTAAGGTTGGTAACGATATGGGCGTTAAAGGCAAAGGGCTTTCTCGTCAACACATTCAACAAGCTGTTGAAGACTCATTGCAAAGGTTAAAAACTGATTATATTGATCTATATCAATCGCATATCGACGATGAAACTACTCCACTTGAAGAAACTCTTGAAACCTACGCAGAGTTGATTCGTCAGGGAAAAGTACGTGCGATTGGTGCTTCAAATTATAGTGCAGAGCGTCTATTACAGGCATTAGAAATTAGCCGTCAATATGGCTATCCTCGCTACGAAAGCCTTCAGCCCCGTTATAACTTGTATGACCGAGATAGTTATGAGCAGGATTTACAACAAATTTCCCAAGAACAAGAAATTGGTGTGATTAGCTATTCCTCTCTGTGCAGTGGCTTTCTCTCTGGTAAATATCGAAAAGAAAAAGATTTGTCTATTAGTCTGCGTGGTAGTTCTGTAAAAAGATATTTAAACCCTCGTGGTTTGCGAATTTTAGAGGCAATTGATCGGCTGGCAAAGACTTATAATTCTACTCCCACCCAAGTTTCTCTGGCGTGGCTCATTGCTAATCCTACCATTACCGCTCCTATTGTTAGTGCAACAAAGATTGAGCAACTCAACGATATTATCAAAGCTGTCAATCTTCATCTCGACCAAGATGCTATTGACTTTCTCAATCAAGCCAGTTCCTCAAACAGCTAGTACGGCTACTTTGTCAGTCAATAGTCAACAGTTATTCCCCCCATCCCCCAAAGAGCTTTCCTGTTTGAACAAAGGCGGCACATTCCGATGCTTGGCTCTTGGATGAAGGCGATCGCCTTTTTAAAGATTATGTCCCTATCATGGCTTTGGTTGCTAGAGGTGAACTATCATAGTCTGTCAACAAGTCAGCCGGCTCGTTGTAAATGGCGATCGCATTCTTTAATTCACTATCATCAAAGCCACCGCAACGAAGCGCAATCACATCAACCCCAGCTTTATTGGCAGACTCAATATCGTAGGGAGTATCACCTAGCATCACAACCTCGCCTGGTTCCATATTCAGCCTACTTAAAGCAGCTTCAACAATATCTGGGTCAGGTTTTGAAGCTTCGACATCGCTAGATGTTACTGCTTCATCTTGACTGAGTAAGTCATTAACCTGTGCGGCTTTTAATAAGACTGACAGTTCTTGACTCGTTGCTGAACTGGCAATGACCAGACGTAACCCAACAGATAGCATCTTCAATATTAGTTGCCGCGTACCATTGGCAGGAGCCAGATTTGCCGCAAACTTATTAATAATTAGTTCTTTGCGTTTATCAGCTATTTCCTTGCCTTGCCCTTGTTCATCCGAAAGCTCTGGCACAAACTGAGGAATAATTTGGTCGCCTCCCATACCAATCAGTGGTCTGACTTGCTCAAACTTTACTTTGTAGCCAAATTCTGCGAATGCTTCTACCCAAGCTTGAGCATGGGCATCATTGCTCAGAACCAGCGTCCCATCTACATCCAAAATTACGCCTTGATATGCCATTGAAAATCTCTAGGTTACTTTAGTGCCTCTACACTAATAAAAACTTGTTGCCATTACCTCTACCTAGATTGTTATTTCCATTGGCATAATCACTCCCGGTTCGCTCATTTATTTAGGAGTTAGAAAATAAGTATATCGAAAGACATATTCCCAAAAATGAGTAAATCGGGTGATGATTCCAGCATCCACCAATCACCCCATCACTCATGGCAATACTTCAACTGATTGAACCATTAGTTAAAGATTTGGGTGGGTTTGTTGCTCGCCGCAGTTTGCCATATTCTCATCGCCAAATGGTTGGGCCGTTTATCTTCTTTGATCATCTTGGCCCGTCTGTTTTGCCACCCAACAAAGGTATCGATGTCCGACCACACACATCCTCATATCAATCTCGCCACTGTAACTTACCTATTTGATGGTGCTTTGATGCACCGCGATAGTTTAGGCACTGTGCAGGAAATTCAACTTTCTTGCTGTGAGCTGGATGACGGCGGGAAAGGGGATTGTACTGGTGAATTTTTATGGTTTACAGCTAGATATCGCCTCTTGTAATAACTTAACATCCACATCCCACCACTTTTGTAAATCAATCAAAGCTAGATAAAGTCTTGTATCTCCTATTTCTTTGGCAGCTTCAACAGATAATCTACCCACGCACCCGCTTTCAAGTTCGGCGATGAGCGCATTAATTACCCGCTCATCTTTTCTAATCGCTAAACCCAGCAATGCTTCTCCACGAATTTCAGCAATAGTATCATCTTCTCCTGTTTCTAAAATTAGGCGTTGAAATAAAGCATCTCGAATTGCTTGCGTATCGGTCTTTATCTGCGAACCTAAATTAAAAGTTGCCCAATTTCTAATATCTTCATCTTCGTCGGCAGATAAATCAATTAATGCTTTAATTGCTAATTCGTCTTCTTGACCAGCCAAACCAAAAACCACACCTAAACGAACATCAGTATCTAGATGATTTTTAAGTTTGATTAATGGTAAAACACCTCTCGAATCATTTAAATGCCCGAAGGCAAACCCAATTGAAGTAAGAACATTACTGTTTTCTTCACTTGATAAGAGTTTTAACAGAATATCTCCACACTGTTGCTTCCAACTCCTTTGCGGTATTCCTAGTATTGCTAATATATCCACTCCTAAACTTCTTTCTTTTGGGCTTTGACTTTGGCATAACCTTGATGCTGCTGCAAATTCTTCATCGCTACCACGTGCGCGTAAAATCCATACCAGATCCCAATAAGAATCTTCGTCTTCTTCATCAGAAGCAAGTTGAATTATTTTTGTTGTACTTCTTGGATCATTTTTTAAATTTTCCAAATGGCTATCACTTAGATTCATATATAGCAATCCGTGTAGGAGATTAAAATTAATAGTGTATTAGTACCATAGTGAAGTGAAGTTCTTTACTTGAATGGCGCACCTCAAAAGTCATATTCAAAGGTTTTGGCAATTTGGCATAACAACTCTCTGAATTGCAATTTAAATGACATATCAAAAGAACAGAACAGTCATAAATCGCCTAAGTTGACCCAACGCTGTAGAACTCAGCAGGCAACTCATAGCGCTCGGTCATCGCTCTTTTTTCCTCTAAGAATTGGGTGGGGGCAAATGAGCGATCGCACAGTTCATAGCTTTCATTTTCTCCAGGTGCGATCGCAAAGCTGGCTTTCAACTATAAGCTAGTCAGGCTCTAGGTTCGACAATCTTTTACTTGAAGTTACATGGTAGAGCAGCAGTTTTTGTGCAAAATTATTCTTCGAGTCATATTTAACGCAAGGATTCTAAGATAATTGTTGTTGTCATCAAACACAATAGAATAATTCCTAGCTTACAAAATAATTTTCCTGCAAAGAACAGCAGCACTGCGACAATATTGAAAGCTTCAAAACTCATTGATAGAATGTAGGCGATCGCAAACCCAAATATTGCTAACAGGAAATATTTGAGGAAATTAGCAGTCAATTTGAATAGAAGACTATACTGATTTGGGGTCATAGCTATCAACTCCAATATGGACTGTAGGTAATTTATATTTGTCTTAAGTTGACAAAAAATCAATTGCAGACTTTGAACAAGAGGTAGAACTTACGAAGCTGATATCAAGGGCAAAGTAATTTGAGAAATTCTGTCTATAAATAAAAGCTTTTTAGCACCAGTATTAATTGCTATTTAATTGTTAACTAATCTAACAAATAGCGGGCTAAAATGCTTACTAGATAAGTGTTTAACTTTGCCCCTGGTAGCAGTAGAACGCTTATTTTTGCCCACAGCATTTCATAAATCCGTAGCGTTTATAAAGCCCAGTGATTAGCACTCAAAAGACTTATAATTCGTTACTAACTTGTGAAATCCTGTATAAAGCTATTTCCTGCACAATAAGCTTAGGCTGGATCTCTGGCAGTTGCTGGTCAATTGGACACCCAGTAAAATGATTGCTCACTTGCACTAGTAAGCGTAAAGGTGTAATTTGTACAGTCACAGTGCCATCAAACTTGAATAGTATGGCTAAAAAACTAGTCATTAAAGCTAAATAGGTAAGATACCTAAAGTTGTGGTTGTTTATCATTTTTTGCCTTCCCAGTGATTAATTAATTTGTGCTGTTACTTGCCAAAAACACAAAAACGGATGTGTGAAGCTCAAGCTTCATCAACATCCGTCGTGGTTTTTTCCATCGATGATCTGTTAGTCAAGATGTATTCGGTTGTGTTAAATCACCCTCACACTAGGCGCAATTCATCTCAAAAAATCATGAGGTGGAGCTGTGCTGTCATCACCTCTAAGATTAACAACGATTAATTCCGTGGATTATCGATGGCGAAAACTCGAATCCGTATCGACTGTCGTGTCCACGATGTCGTATCACAATAGTCGCATAACCTTGCTGTAGACAAAAAGTCTCAAACAATGCGCTATCGAGTTTTGCCAGAACCTGTTCCACAGTTTCTAGGTTTTCCCGCTGTCTAGACAGCGGAGTTGTTTGCCAGACAGCTAGGTCTTTTGGCGCAATCAGAAAATTTTGGAAATCTCCACACCAGCACTCAACTTTGTACTGATCTTGATTAGGGTAGCACCGGATTTCCATAAGTCCAGTGTTGTTAGATTGCTGAAATTTAGCTATCTTTTTTTCGGAGTAGTCGAGGATTCGCTCTACTGCTTTGGGAGGCATAAATTAGCCATACACTGTAAATCCAATATACGTGTAATTTATACAACCATTTTTCTAAAACAACATCTGTAGCATAAGCTACAGAATCGTAAATTTTCCTCCAAAATTTTGTATAAGAAACTACAAAAAATTAACAATGATGAGGCTTTAATGTAAATATCATTTACATTAAAACTATGCGTAGAATAAAAGCGATGAATAAAGAAAGCACTGGAGATCAAGAAGAACTACGGGAAATGCTCCACTTCTTCTTAGACAAAATGGGAGCAACGCAGGTAGAACTATCGGAAGGGATGGGTGTTAGCCGACCAGTTGTGATTAATTTTTTGAATAAGGATAAGAAGCAACGGTTGCCGGTTGACCGTCAAAGCTTGATCAAACTGTGTGAGAATCTTCACAAACGTAGAGCATCCAAAAGGAAATCAAAAATAGAGGAAGAAGAAAAAATTGAATCTAATCCTGATGAATTGCGAGAGTTACTAGGAGAGATTGGAGCTGACGAACTACTGGAGTCTGCTGGCTTTTTGCCAGAGAACACTAGTACTATCAGAGTGACCCAAGAAAGGTTTTTTCAAGTTGCTCAAGTAGTTGCATTGCTGGAGTTTTTGAATTTTGAAGATTTACATCCTACAACTCAAGAGTTTTTAGCGATCGCCAGTAACAAGATAGCTATTTCAAGTAACAAGTTTTTTTCAGAGGATTCTGAAAATCAGCAGAATGACTCTTTAGGGCTTTTGATTGAAAAGCTACGGGAACCTCACCCAACCTTGGGCTTAAAACTGAAACTGGAGGTGATTGAGAAGCTGCGACGAATCTGGGAAACACTTAAAGCTGGAGGTAAGATAAAGTTCACCAAGCAAGAGGCGATCGCGCTTTTCCTTAGTATTGTCATTAAGGAGCAAATGCCTAGAGATGTAGCTAATCTTCGTATTAGAGTTCAAAAGTTGGAATTCCGAACTTTATCCAAGTATATTAATCAGGACGAAAAATATAGCGATGTATACCATAAGTTCGTACAGATTGCTCATCAAGCAGAGCGCGAGCTAAATACTCCGGGTGCATACTTAACAACGCAATTAGAAGCACAGTCGCTCGATTCGCTCAGTCCAGTGATTATGGCGGTAGTAACTTGTAGTTTTCATGATGGCAGTTCTAGTGAGCTTCTCGAATGGATGTATACCTCTAGCAACACAATAATGGAGAATGCTATCGGCGCTTGTAGCCTGCACATGGGCTTTAGTGAGGAAGTAGCTAATATCACTCTATTAACAAAAACCCTAGACAGCAGTATTGACTCTTTAGTTGAAACAACAGTAACTCTAGGAAATAAGCAACAGTATCAAGGAATTTGGGTTGACCGGGATTCAATGATCACTATGCTGCAAGCGATTGTCTGTGCTGCAAGACAATGGTTAGGAGATCGGGACTGGAATCACGAACTCAACTTGGAAATCTATAGTTCAGCATTTAAAGCTCTCTCTGATTTAAGGAAACGAGTAACTATAGCAAGGAGGGCTTTTCAGAATTTTCAATTCCTTGATAAAGAGTGCCAATCTGCTGAGATTGCGAGTATTGCTAACACAGCTAGAGATGAATTGAAAAAAATTCCCAAAGAAAAGATTTATTATTCGTATCGACTCAACTTCTACCGATGCTATTTACTCTCGAAACGATTGGAGTTAAGACAATCAAATTTTCAAGGTAATATCAGTAATGCACAACTACTTATTCAAGAAATTCAAGAAATCCTTGAAGAAGACCAGCAAGTAAAAGAAGAGGTTATTCCTATCCAGGCTCTAATTCAGTCAGATATCTATTTATATGAGCTTTCCTGCGGACATGAGTCAAATTTATTTGAATCCAGCAAGAGGAGTAAATGGCTGGGATTGGAAGAGTGGGATAGTAAAATTAGAGGTGCAATTAAACCTGGATCTTGTTATAAAGATGCTGGTTTGGATGTTTATAAAGCCTTGTCTGAAATTTATGGAAATATCGCGCGAATAGAGCTTTACTTGTGCGACGACCGAAATATTCTAGAAAAAGCCGCAGAGTATTTTCTGAAAGCAGCCCACTATGCATTACGTATTGGTTTAACTCAACGGATGACTCGATGGCTAGCTTTGGCAGGACGAGTTTGGGTAAGACTTGGAGATGATAAGTTGTCAAAACAGGCATTACATTTTGCTGAGAAATTTGCTAATGATGATTTAACAACTGGTCACAGTGAGAATTTTCGCCAAGCAGTTCTTTCAGAAATTAATTTGCTTCAGGGAGAATATCAGCTTTTGATTCAAAATAATCCTATCGAGGCTTTGGACTGTTTTTTAAAAGCATTAAAGGGGTCTGTATACTTAGGCTTAAACCGTCGGATGTGTGATGCACTATTCAATATTTCCCGATGTTCCAAAAAGCTTGGTAATTTTAGTACCAGAAAAGGACTTAGCGATGTCTTTCAAGGAGAATATAAGTTAATTGAATCAAACAAAAGTGAACTAAATAAAATGAATAACTCCACGTCCGAGAAAGTCTTAGATTTACTATGTAGCTTATGGAGTAGAGAAGATAATCCTACTTGGTTTCAAGTGCGAGATGAGTTTTCTAAACTTGCGGCAGATATTTGGCAAGGATGGCATCTTGATACTAAGCCAGAAGCAAGGACAAAACATCCTATCGCCGAGCGGATTGAAAACGAATCTTGGCTTTGTCAAGTTAATTAAGCTATGTTATTAACATCTTCTAAGTAAGCTAACTGCCACTCCAACAATACGTCCTACTTCGGGAGCAAAACGAAAAAGTTTTGCATAATTCCTGTCAAGGATGAAGAGCGAGGACAAAGAGCGAGGCCGAAGGCGGGCGGGTACGCCATCGCACACTTTCCAATGCAAGCGATCGCTTCATCGTCGGGTTTGAAGCTGGGGATAAAATAATGCTTCCCTCGTCATCTTAGAAGATGAGTGTGATTCGTGTAAATTAATACCACAAAATTTCTGAGAGGAAAACTCAATAATTCAACTTTCCTCGCTTGAATCTCAAGAATGGGAGCGATCGCCAACGGCGGAGCGTAGCAGACATAGCACTGCCTCAAAATTGACGTGCAGAGCCGATTTTAGCAGAATTGGTAGTGCTTGGGATGCGATGCCTGCGGCGGGCGGGTACGCCATCGCACCCTATATCTAATTAGGGGGCTTTGGGTTTGATGAACTTAAGGGTCATGCGATCGCTCTCTCCAATCAAAAGAAAGCGTTGCCTGTCCTTTTGACCTTGGCTCAAGGTTGGAGGTAGAGTCCAAACTCCACCTTGATAGTCCTTGGTATCTTTTGGGTTGGAGTTAATCTCTGATTTGCCCACCAATTTGAAGCCTGCTTTCTCTACAGCAGCAATTACCCCGTCTTCAGACATATAGCCAGTTTTAATACTCTCAGCTAAAGAAGTGCCCACTTTGGCACGGTGTTCTTCCACTCCCAAAATGCCCCCTGGCTTGAGTGCTTTGTAAGCTGCTGCATAAACCTGCTCGTCATAGCCAGCTTTGACCCAGTTGTGAATATTGCGGAAGGTAACAACTAGGTCTACAGAATTGTCTGGGGCTAGGGTAAGTTCATTTGGGGGATTGATTTGAGCGACTTTGACCTTACCAAAAACCTCTGGATTAGCTGCTAGTTTCTCTTGGAAAGCCAAAGCGGGTTTACTCGTGCTAGGAGCAAAGTTAGTAACTATGAGTTGTCCCTTGGACGCTAGAAATGGGGCTAATATCTCGGTATACCAGCCGCTCCCTGGCCACAATTCAACTACGGTCATATTTGGGCGCAGACCGAAGAATTGCAAAGTCTGGGCTGGGTGGCGGTACTTGTCTCGGTTACGATTTGCAACGGAGCGATGACTGCTGGTGAGTATGGTTTGGAGCGTGGTTGTGCTGTTGAATGTCGCTTTTTCGCTCTCGTTGGCTAGAACAGTTGGGGGCATGACGGATGCCAATACAAGGATTGCTAAAGTCAGGGCTTTCAGTAAGCCAAGGCGGGGGGTGGGATTTTGTGCAAATTTCATAGCTGTTGTTTTTACTTTCCACTTCAGCATAAGGGTTAATAGCCCCTGAAAATAGGGTATATCGCATCTGTTAACTTTCTCAAATTACTGGCAAAAAATAACCCCCAGTTGGAGGCATTTATTATTTTTCATGAGTATAAATAAATATTCCTCGAAAACTTATTAATCATGAGAAGTTTTCTTTCTATACCTGGAGGTATTGACAAAATTCACTCGCCTTTATACTTTCCTCGCTTGAATTATATGAGCTTGTATTTAAGCGACCTAACAGTGCGTCTACTATAGAGGAAAAGATAGCGATCGCGGTAGTTCATAAGAAAACTCAAGCGATAAAATGATAGAAAGCGAAGGCGATCGCTCCAGAAAATCTATGTCTGGTGTAAGTAGTATCGAGCAAATCTTAAATAAATTCCAGTTCATCTATAAAAACAAATTCGCACTTCCCTTGGTGAAAACCAAACATAACCAATTGTATTATCGTACACTTCGGCTTCAAGGGTAATGCCTGGTGCTAGATACTTGCTACCTACATGCATCAGAATTTCTAAAATAAAAATCTCCACCCACTGATAGTTTAGCTGGCGTTAATTTCCCCTCATTTTTAGGTTGGTAGTATGCAGGGGATAATCTACTGGGAAAGTTAACTCCCATAATGGTTGCTGCTGTGTTAACACTCATTTAGCGGCAAATACCATCCGTACAAGAGTTGACTCGGATGTTAGAGCAGCAGGAGTTGCTTTGAGGAAGAGCAGTAAAAGTATCGCAACAAGCATTGTCACAAAGGTTTCTCAGCTTTCCGGCAGAACTTTTTGAGCATGTATTTCCGGATTTACTACCACAGTTGCAACTACGTTGGCACAAAAGACAAAAACGACCGTTACCCCTGTTTTTCCTTAACTTTTCACGAATCGTTTAAGCGTCAAACTCGCACCTAAAACAGATCCAAACGCTAATATACCTAATGTCAAAGATGGTTCGGGTACTGGGGTAATATTGGCAAAAGCGACATAGCCTGTTCCATCTAACCCACCACTGCCTGCTGGTACGAAGGTATTAATAAAAGTTCCTGTTTGTCCGTTGTATTGTAATACGTTGTTGTTAGCTTGACTACCAATATAGAGGTTTCCATCTGGACCAAAGACTGGGTTGACTGGTCCATTTAGCCCACCATTACCTTGATTGACAAAAACGCTACCTACTCCAGTATTAGGATTGTAACTTAAGATGTCATTAGCACCAAAGTTACTAACGTAGAGATTACCATCTGTTCCAAAAAACATACCAGCAGGCATATTGAGTTGTCCGTTATTAGCTAGGGTGCTAATAAATGCTCCTGTACTACCGTCGTAGCGCAGGATTTCATTATTATCAGCACTACTGACGTAGAGGTTGCCATTAGAACCGAAAATTGGATCGTATGGTCCACTGAGTTTACCGCCTTTTGCAAAGGAGTCAATAAACGCTCCTGTACTACCGTCGTAGCGCAGGATTTGGTTAGAACCTCCACTGGCAACGTAGAGATTGCCGTCTGGTCCGAAAGACAAGCCTAGCGGGTCAACTAAACCACCACTGCTTGGTGTTACGAAGTCTCGTAAAAACTGCCCAGTCTGACCACTATATTCAATTACACTACTTGTCCCCAAACTATTGACATAAAGATTGCCATTCGGTCCGATAGTGAAACCTGTTGGGATAGATAATCCGCCACTGCCAGGGGTGACAAAGGTTTCGATGAAAGCACCATTGTTTCCATTGTATAAGTCAATAGCGTTGTTATTAGTACTACCAACTAACAAATTTTCTGCTTGAGCTGGTGAAGCGGCTATGCCAAATATACTAAAGGCTGTGAGTGCAAGGCTGAACTTACAAAAATGGCAAATCATGTGAAAACTCCAATGTTTAGGATCATTAATTACCTGATACTTTTAACCGAGACATTCTCCGACATTTGAGATATCGTGAATATCCAGTACAACATCACCAACTGAATCGGTGAAGGTGGTATCCCACATTGCCTTAAGGAAAATCCCCACGGCTCCATTAAAATCTCGTGGTATTTTATAACCACAGTCAGGGCAAACAAAGTTCTTAGAACTACCAAGTTTTCTATGAACGTGACCGCATTTAGTACAAGTCTTTGATGTATATTCTTCAGTTATTCTTACCAATTTGGAACGGTAGCGGTTACACAAATGTTCAAGGGTTTGAGAAAACTGATAGAACGCCCAGGTCATCATCGCTCTCGCTCCCGCAAGGTTGCTTTGATTAGCTTTTGTGACATAGTTAGTAGCTTGATAGTAATACTTATAACATAGGAGCAATGCGATTTTGTTAGGTCGGCTGAAAAATGGCTAATATCGTCTACTGAATTTTTATTTAAGTCAAATAATGGGGAATGAGAAGTTCGATAATGATATTAATTATTGAAATTAGGGAGTTTATAGCGTGTGATTCAATCAGAGGTAGCATCTTACGGTTCTTGGAGATCACCCATCACAACAGACTTATTCCCCCGTTATCCCAATTCTCACCCCGTAGCGCGTCTCTAGCTGTGGGGTTTTGCTTTGGTGGGTGAGTGCGATGCCCTTCTTCTCTACTAGACGCTGCGCGAAGGCGCAGGCTCAGGGTAAGACCTGCGGCGGGCGTAGCCATCGCTGAAGGTGGTTGAGAAAGATGATTTTATCCCATTGCCCTATATCTCATCCCCAAATAACAACCATAAAACCCTAAAAATAAAATTTATACAAGTGCTGCCAAATGTTATTATCAAATAGTTTTTCTCATATAATAAACATGAATATAAGTACATATGTATACACCGACAATAGTTTATCAGCATTACTAAAAGATTTGTCATCACATGAAGAACATCAAATTTTAGGCGGCACAAAAATATCGGCTAAACCTGTATGCAAATCCAAAGTAATAACGAAAGCAAACTGGACAGCCCCTCATGGATATCATGCGAAAATCACACCATATCCGAGGCCTACCGCCATTACCATTGCAGATAACTCAGGAAAACCCTCTGTCCAAACGCGAGTACCGACGATTGACCTAGATTAACGTGTTATTCCCTCACAACCCCAATTTTCACCCCGTAGCACGTCTCTAGCTGTGGGGTTTTTGGTGATTGAGTGCGATCGCACTAATAACCAAATTTCCTCTGGCGGAGTACCAGGTTGCCAGCAGTGAGGGCAGAACTTGAGGGAATCGGACGCTCCTATCGGTGTACCACGAACAACGTTGGTGTTTTTATAGTGAAGATGCAGAGATTGCTTTAAATAAGTATATTAAATATTATCGCCATGCAGATTCAAGAGCATTATTCACAGCCCAACACCCGACAACTAAAGTGATAACGCCCCTTAGTTACCGAGCTGTGAATGCAAATTGGAAAGAAGCGATTGGGCAAAGCCATGAATTGAAAGGCATTCGACTGCATGACCTCCGACATACCGGGAGCAACTGAACGGGTGGGACTAATGTGGATTGAAGAGTTACGGGCATTGATGGGACACCAGAATATCCAAACGACTTTACGCTATCAGAAAGTAACTAGTTCTAGAGCAGAGTCAGTAGCGAAAATGGCTTTACACAATTTGATAAATGATATATAAAATATAGGTATTACAAAAGCTTTATTAAAACAGTAAATAATTTAAATAGTTAATTTAATACAGAGTATATGACATACTCTGCATCAAGCGAGTGAGTTTTGCTGAAATCAGAACCATAAAGTCTGCATGATTGCAAGGATGTTAACAAAACTTTGCATCGTGTCCCATTTTGCACGTATCCCGGCTGTACCCCAAGTAAGAAAGCAATTAAGAAAAAATCTGATTACTTAGCTAAAAAGCCTTATTTTCTAGGCTTTTAGCAGCCAATGATGAGCAACACTTTTGCGCGGTATTGGCTGGAGAATTAGGGAAAGCTAAGGAGATGAAAAATATTGATCAGACAGACATAAATAATTAGTCAATCTGAAGAAGTTTTTTCCGAAATAGTAGCTTGATCGTCTGTATAATCACTGAGATGGGCAAGAGTGTCAAGCTGATTTCGGGTGATTTGTGATGAAACTAGATTTACTCAGGTTTTTTCAAGCGTGCAACCCCAGCAAGACTCTGGTTGTAAGCAAACCGGAGGAGAAACAGTATTATATTGATTTCTCCAAAGTGCGTGGTGCCAAGATTATTGAGGAATTAGGGCGAACTATCACCCGCCTTGCACCGGAACAGGCTACTTGTCAATTATTTACAGGACATATCGGTTGTGGCAAATCCACTGAGTTACTGCGGCTAAAAGCAGAGTTAGAACAGCAGGGATTTCATGTGGTTTATTTTGAGTCCAGTCAAAGCCTGGATATGGCTGATATTGATGTTACAGATATATTATTGGCAGTTGCTCGTGAAGTGAGTCAAAGTCTGGAAGCAATAAAAATTAATCTCAAACCTAAATACTTTCAAACTCTGTTTACTGAACTTACTGAATTTTTGCAAACGCCACTAGAACTTGGGGGAGAGTTATCTGTAGGTATTGCCAAAATTACTGCCAAAACTAAAGATAGTCCCAAACTTCGTGGCCAACTGCGACAACATTTAGAACCGCGCACCAATGGCATTTTAGAATCAATTAACAAAGAATTGCTCAAGCCTGCTAGAGAAAAACTTAAGCAGCAAGGTAAAAAAGGATTGGTGGTAATTGTCGATAATCTCGACCGAGTTGATAATTCTTTTAAGGCTTCTGGTTATTACCAACCAGAATATCTTTTTGTGGAACGCGGTGAACAGTTAAACCAGCTAAATTGTCACGTTGTTTATACCATTCCCCTAGTGTTGATTTTTTCCAATGCTTTAGGCAGGTTAATAAATCGCTTTGGAGTAGACCCTAAAGTTTTACCGATGGTTCCTGTACGGCTAAATGGTTCGGAATTTTCACAGGGAATTACACTACTACAACAAATGATTATGGCCAGGGCTTTTCCTGGTGTGAGTTGGGAACAAAGCCAGCATTTGATTACCGAAGTTTTTGATAGTCCTGATACTTTAGAAAGGCTGTGTTTAGTTAGCGGTGGTCATTTGCGAAATTTGCTGATGTTATTATTTCGCTGTCTTCAGCAAGAAGACCCACCCCTGTCGCAAGAGTGTGTAAATAGGGTGATTAAACAACGCTGCAATGAGCTAACTTTAGCAATTACTGCTGATGAATGGGAAGTACTGCGTGAAGTGGCGCAGCAGAAAAGCTTGAGAGGTCATGAAAAATACGAACTTTTGCTTCGCAGTATGTTTGTATTTGAATACCGCGATGAAAATGGTTCTTGGTTTGATATCAATCCGATTTTGGCAGAAGCTAGGGAATTCGGGTTATGAGTAATCAGCACGAGACAGAAAATTTAGCTGCTGAAAATGAACGTTTATTGCAAACTCTGGTGCGAGCAATTACCCTTTCTCAAGGAGAATTTTCGCTGATTTTGGTGCGATGTAACTATGCAGTTTTCCGTCAAGATATAGTACAACGCTTACATCAACTATCTCCTGTTAAAATCCGTGAAATCACCTTACCTGTGTCAGTCAAAACTCTTTACACGTCTATAGGTGAAAAACTGGGAGATGAACAGCCACCAGCATTAATGGTTTTTGGTTTGGAATCTGTTAAAGATATTGATACAATTCTAACTTCAACTAACCAAGTACGGGAGGAATTTAGAAAAAATTTCCCGTTCCCTGTGCTGTTATTGGTTAATGACGAAGTTTTACAAAAGCTGATCAGATTAGCGACAGATTTCGAGAATTGGGCAACAATAATTCATTTTGCGATCGCTACCACTAATTTAGTTCAATTCGTCAAGCAAACATCTGAGGAAGTTTTTGTCAAAGTTTTAGATGCTGGTGCAGGGAAATTTCTCGATAATTCTGCACTCAATCTGGGAATCGGTTCGCCGCACCGTGTAGAACTTGAATTAGCACAAGCTGAACTCCAAAAACGGGGTGTGAAGTTAGACGCAGAACTAGAAGCCAGTTTAGAATTTGTCCTGGGTCGAGATGCGGTTTCGATGGAACAGTCACGACAGCATTATGAACGCAGTCTAGCACTTTCGCAGCAGAGTTTTAACCTAGAGCAGGAAGGATGCGTACTGTACAACTTAGGGTTATGGTGGCGTACCTACGCCATCCAGCATTTAGCAGAACAAGAAGCCGCTTGCTTACGCGCTAAAGATTATTATCATAAATGTCTAGAAGTCTTTGAACGGGCACATCGTCCCGACTTAGTAGCAAAGTTTATCAACTCTTTGGGAGAAGTACTGCAAACGCTCCAGCAGTGGGATGAATTAGAAAAAGTTGCTCAAAAAGCTTTAACTCTATATCAAACTTATCCTGATTGGTTCAGAGAAGCAAGAGCTTATGGATTTATTGCTGAAGTAGCACTTGCTAAGTCTGCTTGGAATAAAGCCAAACAAGCCGCAGAAAAAGCGCTTTCTATTGTAGCTAAGAACCAATCGGCCCAACCCAACACTAATTTAGAATTGGTACGTTATTATCATCAAGGTTGGTATTTATTCGCACTAGCCAGAGCGCGACAGCAGCTTAATAAACTGCAAGATGCTTTAGCTACCTTAGAAGCTGCAAGAAGAGAAACTAAACCTCAATACGATCCAGAGCTTTACATTCAGATATTGAAGAATTTGCAAGATATTTATTATCAACAATGTCAATATCTTGCAGCTTTTCAGATTAAACAAGAGAAAATTAAAATTGAACATCAATATGGTTTTCGTGCTTTCATTGGAGCAGCTTATTTAATTCCTCAGTATGAGGTAATTAACCCAGCAATAGTGCAATTAGAAAAGCTCGTAAAAGTTGCTCAAGAAATTGCTGTTTCCAGTCGGCAGCAAGATGTCAACCGACTGATGAAAAGAATGAGTCGTAATGACCATAAGCTGACTGTATTTCATGGTCAGTCAGGAACAGGTAAAAGTTCAATTTTGAATGGAGGATTAGTACCTACGCTGCAACTTCAACCAATTGATGCTCGTGATGTATTGCCTATTGTCATGCGAGTTTATACAGATTGGACGGGTATATTGGCAAAGTGTTTCGCAGATAATGATACATATAGTAATTCGATAGAATTCATCTGTGAAAATTTGCGAAAAAATGTCGAACGTAATCTATTAACAGTTTTAATTTTCGACCAGTTTGAAGAATTTTTCTTTGTTTATCCAGATAAAAGTAAAAGGCAGCCATTTTATAAGTTCTTGCGCCTTTGCCTAGATATTCCTTTTGTGAAGGTTATTCTCTGTTTGAGAGAAGATTATTTGCATTATTTATTGGAGTGCGATCGCCTGTTTAATTTTACAGCAATTAATAACAATATTTTAGATAAGAATATTCGCTATTATTTGGGAAATTTCTCTTCAGTAGATGCTAAGGCTGTTGTGCAAAGTCTGACCGAGAAAACCAATTTTTACTTAGAGCCTGCGTTGATTGATCAATTGGTAGAAGATTTAGCAGACGAACTTGGCGAAGTACGCCCTATTGAGTTACAAATCGTCGGATCGCAACTCCAAACAGATAAAATTACAACTCTAGATCAATATCATCAGTCGGGAACAAAAGAAAAACTGGTCGAGCGATTTTTAGAAGAAGTTATTAAAGACTGTGGTGATGAAAATGAACTCTGTGCCAGAGTAGTTTTATATTTACTAACAGATGACAAAGGCACTCGTCCCTTAAAAACTGCCGATAATTTAGCGGAAGATTTAAAAACAGCAGATATTGTTTTAGAAAAAGAACAACTAAATCTAGTCTTAGAGATTTTAGTGGGTTCTGGACTGGTGTTAAATATTCCTGAAGACCCTGCTAACCTATATCAACTGGTTCATGACTATCTAGTATCTTTTATCCGGCAATCACAAGAAGCAAGAGAATTAGAAGAACGGAAAAAGGAGAAACAAAAACGACAACAGGCTGAAGAAAAACTAAATATTTTTTTAAAACGACAACGAAACTCGGCGATCGCGGTAGGTGCTATCATGACCTTCTTGGCAGCCGTATCAGTGATATTTTGGTTCCAATCAGAAAAAAACCAAATAATAGCCATTAGTAAAACTTCCGAAGCACTTTTTACCTCACACCAGACATTTGATGCCCTCAAAGAAGGCATCCATGCTGGAATATTACTGAAAAAATTGCCTTTTGCACGAAGCGATAGTCAACTTGGCACCCAAGTTCTAGGGGCACTACAACAGTCAGTTAACTGGATAGTAGAGCGCAATCGCTTAGAAGGACACCGGGATCTGATCTGGAGTGTGACTTTCTCACATGATGGAAAGTTGATGGCCTCAGCTAGTTATGACCATACTATAAAACTCTGGAATCTAGATGGTAGGGAGCAAAATACGCTCAAGGGACATAAAGATAAAGTCCTCAGTGTGAGTTTTTCACCTGACGATCAGACAATTGTCTCAGGTGATTTCCAGGGCATCATCAAATTTTGGAAGCGGGACGGCACTCCAATAAGAGAAATCAACACACACAGCAAGGGAGTTTATAGTATCGATTTCTCGCATGATGGCCAGACAATTGCCACAGGAAGTCGGGACGGCACACTCAAACTTTGGAAGCGAGATGGCACTTTGTTAAAAACCCTAAAAGCGCATAAAGATGGAGTTAATAGTGTCGCTTTCTCACCAGACGGTAAGATGATTGCTACTGGTGGTCGGGACAAAACTGTGAAACTCTGGACATCCAATGGTAAGCTTCTTGACACTACCGAACGCAATCAGGACTTTGTTTGGGATCTAGCTTGGTCAAACGATAGCCAGACAATTACTGCTGCTGCTGGTGGTGCTGCTAGTACTAGTGACGACAACAGAGTAAAAATCTGGAACCGACACGGCACTTTATTAACAGATTTTAAAGCACATAAAGATGGAATCAATAGCGTGGCTTTCTCACCCGACGGTAAGATGATTGCCACAGCTAGTGACGACAAGACTGTAAAGCTTTGGAAGCCTGATGGTACTTTACTCACAACTTTATTAGGACATACCAATGGGATTTATGCTGTCAGATTCTCACGTGACTGTAAGACTCTAGTTTCTGCCAGTGCTGACAGTACAATGAAACTTTGGCAAGTTGGTAGTATCAGCTGCTCACGCAACGCTAAAATTCCTGCTTCTGCTAGCGTTGACAGCATGATGAAGATTCAGTTTGGTAGTGGTGTGGTAAGTATCTTAAACGCTCATCGTGATAGAGTTAATCAGGTACATTTCTCACCTGATGACAAAATAATTGCCTCAGCCAGCCGTGACAAGACAGTGAAACTCTGGAAGCGCGATGGCACTTTGGACAAAACTCTGGACGGGCATAGCGATAACGTTAGTTTCTCACCTCATGATCAGACAATTGTCACCGTTAGTGATGATCAGAAAGTGAAACTTTGGAAGCGTGACGGTAAATTCCTCAGAACCCTGTTTAAGAACAGCGATAATATATTAGGCTTGAATTTTTCACCCAACGGTCAGTTCATCGCTTTGGGTAGCATGGATAACAAAGTAATTATATTGCGGCCAGATAGCATCAAGCATCAGATTCTCAACAAGCATGATGACTGGGTAAGGGCTGTAGCTTGGTCGCCAGATAGTCAGATGCTTGCTTCAGCTAGTGATGACAACACGGTAATACTTTGGAAGCAGGGCAATAAAGGAGAGTTTTATAGATATGAAACTCTCGCAGGGAAAAACGGGCATAAAAGTTGGGTTTTGAGCGTTAGCTTCTCACCTAGTGATGACATGATTGCCACGAGCAGTAATGATAAGACGGTGATACTTTGGAAGCAGGACGATAAGGGCAAGTTTCGCTGGTACAAAAAGCTGGAAGGGCATACTGATGAGGTTAATAGCGTGACTTTTTCACCCGACGGTAAGATGATTGCCACAGCTAGTGATGACAAGACTGTAAAACTCTGGACACGCGATGGTAATTTAATCACTACTTTGACTGGGCATAACGATTACTTATTAAGCGCGACTTTCTCAGCCGATGGCAAGACTCTGGCCTTGGGCAGTGCTGATGGGGCTATAATTCTCTGGAATTTGGATAAGCTAAATCATCTCAATAATCTAGATAGCTTACTGGGACGTGGTTGTGATTGGTTACATGATTATCTGAAGAATAACCCGAAAGTGAGTCAGAGCGATCGCCATCTCTGTGACGATATTAAGCAAAAGCCATCCAGTCAATAAGCAATAGTACTTTAAAGTATTCCTGAAAATCGGGGTCGGAAACACAATTTATAAGGTATTGAGCCGAGATACGTGTAAAAACCTGCAAGATGGTTTGGAAAGCCTTGTTGTATATAGGCTTTAGCGATTTTGACTTTCATCTTTATAAGGCTTTCCACATAGTGGACAAAATTTATACCTCAACGACACCACCATCTCACCACAATTCCGACAACTAGCCCGCAACTGCGTACCGCACAGATAACAAAACTTAGCCCTAACATTTCCCCACATCGGGTCAGCAGCACCCCCAGGATTCCAACATTGGGGGCAAAACTTAATCGCTGGCATTGCTACAACCTCTTCCCCCCTAACAACAGCCTGCAAATACTCAACCGGCACGGACAAAGCCAAGGCAAGACCACTAAGAGTTTTATGACTGAGTTTCATCGTCAGTCCCCGTTCAATCTGGCGAACATAAAAGTGACGATACAATAAAATACCTAACATCCGAACAGCTAAATATACTCTACAAAGTAACCAAAGATGACCTGCGGATGTCTGCAATAATTCATTTATTGCATCGCACAGGATGCAGAATTGGAGAGCTTTTAGCCCTGAATTTATCAGACCTAGATATCAAAAATCAAAAATTTCAGGTATTGGGAAAAGGAAACAAACA
>NZ_JBTYKD010000247.1:0-16301 GCF_054880495.1 Nostoc sp. | reverse complement strand
ATAATCATTGATATTTCTCCAGAAAAAGTTCAATCTTTGTATAGTTGGGGTCTTGTCGAGATAAGTGGTGCGATTCGCTCAGTCTAAATCTATCACTACTTGAGTTTCAACCTCTTTCATACCAATCAGATAGCTAGGGATTGGTTAGTAGTTAATCTACCGCAAAATTGGGCTACCGTGATGATGAACTAAATATTAGTTACTACCGAGAAACTAAAATACATTTGTCGCTGTGGATTGTGCCTTTTAGTTAACCCACAGCGACAAATGTAATGAAATTTTAACATTCTGGCGATCGCTCAACATCGAACTAGCTATAAATGTTATAAAATCGTGACATTTTGATCCCAGAAAGGCTGATAAATTCGTGAAACAGGCAAAAAACCTACCTATTACCCCTTGATCCCTAGATATGCTTAGTGGTTAATATTGACTTAAGAAATAGAACTTCTCCGATCCCAAAGAAATGCTGATTTTGGCATAACCAGGAATTGAAAGGAAGTTACCTCAATTTAAAAACAGACTAAAAAACTTAAAAACTGGCCAAAACCAGGAGTCAGGAATAAGAAATTCATCTGGAGTGGATGAGATTTTATATAGCATTCTTTAACCAGGGGAAATCATTTACCACTTAAACTACTGGAGGCCAAATTAATGGCAAAAGAACGCCCGCCACTAGAAGAGATGACCTTACGCCAACTACGCAAAGTTGCTAGCGAATGTAGCATCTCTCGCTATAGCCGAATGCGTAAATCACAACTGCTGGCATCAATACAAGAAGTCCAGCGCACCAAACTTTCACTCAGTCCATCTCGTTCATTGGAGGCACAGGAAACCGTGGAAGCTGCAAAGTTTGAATTAGGTCAGGAAGATCGTACTGGTGGATCTTTGGCTGATGTTGATGAAGGACTCGCAGATTTGCCATCTGGGTATGGTGATAGCCGGATTGTACTCTTACCGCGCGACCCTCAGTGGGCTTACACTTACTGGGATATTCCCAATGAACATAAAGAAGAACTGCGCCGACAAGGGGGACAACAACTCGCACTACGGATTTATGATGTCAGCGATATCAATATCGAATACCAAAGCCCCCACAGCATTCAAGAATATCCTGCTGATGAACTAGCTAGAGAATGGTATATACCAGTTCCAGTTAGCGATCGCGATTATGTGATCGATATCGGCTATCGTGCTGCTGATGGCCGCTGGTTGGTACTTGCTCGTTCTGCTAGAGTACACATTCCTCCCGTCTATCCTTCTGATTGGATTGAGGATGTATTCGTCACTGTAAATTTTGAAGAAGATTTGCGTGGCAAGACTCAATACGAATTAGTTCCCCCTGCCAAGAAGATCGCAACCGCAGCTACCGCCAATGGTAATACTGGTAATGCTGTTGTGAATGGCAATGGCAACCCCATCTACGACGAAATATTTGGTTTAGCGGAATCTCCCGAAGCACAACGGGTTGCTGGTTCTATCTTCGGCTCGCAGCAAGCTTTAGCGCGTCCTGAACAAAGCATTAGTTCCTACATTTTCCCATCTGGTGTGGGTCTGTGGGCAGTTCCCACGGTATCTGGTTTAACCGCTTCCGGTGCAGGAATGTCAGGTGTTGGCTTCTCGGCTTCCGCCGTACCAGTGCGTCCGCGCCAGTTCTGGTTAATTGCCGATGCTGAATTGATAGTCTACGGTGCAACCGAACCCGATGCTACTGTAACTATTGGCGGCCGTGCAATTAAGCTAAATCCAGATGGGACATTCCGCTTCCAGATATCCTTCCAGGATGGTTTAATTGACTATCCGATTTCGGCTGTAGCTGCTGATGGTGAGCAAACCCGGTCAATTCAGATGAAATTCAATCGTGAGACAGCATCCCGAAATACTAACACCAAAGAAGAAGCTGTTTTAGAATGGTTCCCTTAAGTTTTGGATCTGAGATTAACTCCAGACTAAAATTTTAATTTATTCCCCGCTATAGTAATCCTATAGCGGTTTTTTTGCATTATATATATGTATAGGACTAGCCCTTTCAAGGTGTCTGTTTTTAGGTATTATTTTTGGGATAGAATTTTAGCTGTAGAAACATGGGGTCGTTTGGAAGGACGAGTACGTTTTAGTATCCTTGTTGTCTTTTTTGGTGCGCGAGGATGGGATGCAAAAACAACTAAATTAACGTGAGCTGCCAAATCTCGAAGTATGTTGGTCAGTTCAATTAGATTCATTTGTGCAAAAACCTTCCATTCCTTTGGAGGAATTGCAATCATCATGCCACGATAAGTTCCACGAATTTCATCAACGAGATAATAGCTTGAAACTTCTTGCTCAATTTTTTTAATGCCGTGAACACTTCTGAGAGCAGCTAGGACGACAGAAAGGATATTATAAGAAACCAAAGCAACACAAAAAGCAAACATAGCAGCTTTAGGATAACCGAGGGTTTTAATTTCGCAATTAAATATTTCAGTTAAAATCTGGAATAAAGTTTCTATAGTCCAACGTTTACGGTAGATTTGAGCCACAACTAAAGCATTAGCAACCTTTGTGGAGAGATTAGGTAACCAATCTGGTAAGCTTCCGTTTAAATGCCGAATAATCGCTTCCAGTGAAGCTCCTGTCTCCCTGACTAATTCAGCGCTTACATCAGTTTCCATTGCATTTAGCTTGTTATAGACAGAAGTAACTCAAACATTCATTTGTGCCTAGTAAAGGTTGTTGCAAGAAAGCAAAAAGTTTGGGGACAAACATCACTCTATTTCAAACTTTCCGTTGAAAAGCACCACACGCCAACCATCAGGGTCTTCAATCGTTACGCTTTTGCCTTTCCAATACGGGTTTTCTGGCTCCACTTCAGGATATCCCAGACTGGCGAGACGGTTTTTGATTTCCGCTATTTTTTCTAACTCAGGTATATAAAGTACCAGTAAGTTGTCTTTTGTTGGAGCAGGACAAGGACTTCCACTTTTATGAGTTGTAAATTCTAAATGATATTGAGCGTTGGTTCAAGGATTTAGGTAAACGCCCTAGATTCAAGTCAATCAGACATTATTCAGGGTGGACATATCCAGCCAAAACTGGCTACTCCGTTGAGTCTGACAGTGAAAATGGTTATCTGAATTTGTCTAAGATTGGGCGTATTCAGATGCGTGGACAGGCTTTGCATTGGGGAAAACCAACTACTTGCACTATCGTTTACCGCAATGGGAAATGGTACGCATCTATTACAGTTGATATTTTAGATCAAGCTCTAAAACCAAAGATTTTACCCATTGGTGCTATCGGCATTGATTTGGGATGTAAATCTGCTTTATCAATTACTGACGGGGAGAATCATCAACAAATTGACGCTCCCAAGTTTTTGAGAAACGCAGAATACCGTGTGAAGAAAGCGTCTAAGGATAAACGACGCAAACGTGCGCCAAATAGAAAGAAAAAAATTATTGCTTCTAGACGGTTCAAAAAAGCTCAATTAAAAGTTGGTAAGCTCACCCGCAAGGTTGCAAATCAACGTCACAATTGGGTACACCAAGTTGCAGCAGAAATAATCAGCAGTAATAGCTTCGTTGCAACTGAAAAGCTAGAAGTAAAGAACATGACCCGTAAAGCGCAAAAAGGCAAGCGTAAAAAACAGAAGGCTGGACTAAACAAGTCGATACTTGATGTCGGATTTGGAATGCTACGCAGTACTATCAAATACAAAATACAACAGATTGGTGGTCTATTCGTAGAGGTTCCAACCCGTCAGGTAAAGCCTTCTCAAACCTGCCCTAAATGTGGAAACCAACACAAGAAAACACTTGATGTCCGAGTGCATGAGTGTTTTGTTTGTAATTATCGTCAGGATAGAGATATCGCTGCTGCCCAAGTAATGCTTTATTGGGCTAAAGGTACTCTACCGGGGGCAGGAACTGTCCTCGTAGGCGCTGATCTTACTAGCTCTACCTCACGCACCCGCAAATACGCAGGAAGTATGAGGCAACTGGGGGAAAAGAAGCGTCAGAAATCTCAAAGCAACTTTGCTAAAAACAAGTTAGAGGATGTAGAAACCTCTAACTCAGGCGAAGCCAGTTAGAGGTAGTTCATCTGATTGTTTCTACTTTACATATCTAGCAGAAGCCACATAGACGCATACTCCTACAGAGAAGGAAGCTACGCAGAGCGTCTGGTAGAGAAGCAGCTGTCAAAAGGCATCGCAGCCACTTCAAAACTGGCAATTGATTAAGCTTTAGCCAAGTTTTTAGCAGCAAAGTCCCAGTTCGCCAAATGTTCTAGGAAGTTCTTGATGAACGCTGGACGGGCATTTTTGTAGTCAATGTAGTAGGCGTGTTCCCAAACATCCAAGGTTAGGAGTGCCTTCTGTCCATGAGCTAGTGGATTTTCTGCATTTGGTGTCTTAATCACCTTCAGCGTACCACCATCATCAATCAGCCAAGACCATCCGCTACCGAATTGAGTTGTGGCGGCGTTAGAGAATTCTTCCTTGAATTTGTCAAAGCTACCGAAGTCTTTATCAATCTTGGCTGCAAGTTCACCAGTGGGTGTACCGCCACCTGCTGGCTTCAAAGAATTCCAAAAGAAGGTGTGGTTCCAAACTTGAGCAGCGTTGTTAAAGATTCCCACCTTAGACGAGTCTTTGAAGGAAATTTTAATCACCTCTTCCAGAGACTTATCGGCAAGTTCCGTACCTTCAGTCAGCTTGTTGAGGTTGTCTACATAAGCTTTGTGATGTTTGCCATAGTGATACTCGAAAGTCTCAGCTTTCATGCCATATTGCTCTAGAGCATTCTTTTCAAAGGGGAGTGGTTCTTGTACAAATACCATTGTGTAAAATCCTCTCTTGATCGGTTTCCAGTCTTAAACTATTGCAGAAGCTTCGGAAATTAACAGCTTTTGTTTCTGACAGTTTTATGTCCTTAATTATGGGAGATAAAACTTAACATCGTCATTCTACTACTAAAGTGAAGATCAAGTGAAGATGGAAAAAAGTAGTTAAATGATAAATCAAATCGCTATGAATTCCTGACTATAAATAAAAATGGCTAATATTTCAGAGCCAAAGACTGATAATTAATTAGCATTTAACAATTAAAGCTTTCATACTTCTACCTTTGGTAGGATTAATTGCGAGGTGAAAAATCAGTCGAAAGCAAGATTATTTAAATATTAAATAATCTAATATTTATACTATAGGAATCACATTTGATTTCTGAAAAAATCTCGGTACTCTTGTAGTGAACCGTCTAGGCTAAAATGTTCCAAAAAATTGTAGGTTGGGGAGCCACTGCGTTGCGCGGGTTTCCCGCGTTGTAGCAAGTGGCGTTGGAGGCTTTGCCAAAGCCAACATCCTGATAATCAGTTGGGTTGCGCTCCGCTCCACCCAACCTACGTCTACTTCTAATGCACTACTTTAGCCTAGAGGGTCAACTATGTGCATTTCAAAAATCAAATACTAGTCCTATAGAATGATTGTCAATAAAGATAGGCAATACTGAAATTATCTATTTTATTTTTAAATGGAGTTTTGAGGATGGTAAGTGAATAATCACCCACCACCCTTTGAAACTAAAAAACTAACAGTAAATTGTGATAATTACCACTGAGATAAACGCTCTCGGTAATAGTTAACGATTTGTGCCGTGACTTCAGACACATCCAGACCATCGGTTTGGACTTCGATCGCATCCGCTGCTTTTTGCAAAGGAGAAATTTTGCGTGTACTATCTTTCCAATCACGTTCGGCAATATCCCGTTCCAGCTGCTCTAAACTTACTTGGGGTTGACCTTGTTTGTTAAAGTCTTGCTGGCGGCGACGGGCGCGTTCACTTACAGAAGCGGTTAAGAAAATTTTCACTTCGGCATCGGGGAACACATGAGTACCGATATCCCGGCCTTCAGCTACTAATCCACCTCTTTTACCCCAGTTTTGCTGTTGTTTAACTAGTGCTTGACGTACAGCGCTTTGTGCCGCGATCGCCGATACTAGAGATGTTACCTCAATCGTGCGAATTGCCTGCGTAACATCAGTACCGTCAATCCAAACCCGCACGCTCGATTGTAAATCTTGGGTAGGAGTAAGTTCAATTTTACACTGATTAGTTAATTCGGCGATCGCACACTGATCATCAATAGCAATTCCCTTTTGCAATACTAACCAAGTGACAGCCCGGTACATCGCTCCTGTATCTAAATACACTAAGCTCAGACTTGCTGCCACTTGACGCGCCACTGTAGATTTTCCCGCACCGGCTGGACCATCAATGGCAATGATCGGTTGGCGATCGCGCAATATAATATTGTCAATCAAACGTGTAGCACCAAGACGAGCTGCGATCGCCAACATTCCTTCCTCCTCAACTTTTTCTAAAGACATCAACGTAGTCGGTTCAACCAATTCAATATATTCCACTAAAACCGTGCTGACCATTGCCACTTCTTGCTGTACTATTGCGATCAACTTGTTGCTATTGCGATCGCCAGATCGAAACGCAGCTTCAGCCCGTCGCAAGCCTCGATATAACACCGATGCTTGCTCTTTTGCCCTCACTGTCAAATATTGATTACGAGAACTGAAGGCAAGACCCGACGCTTCCCGTACTATTGGACAAGCAACAATTTCTACTGGCAAATTTAAGTCAGCTACTAAGCGTTTAATAATTGCCACTTGCTGACCATCCTTTTGACCAAAGTAGGCACGGTCAGGCTGTACCAAGTTGAAAAGTTTGGTAACAATCGTAGCAACACCCTGAAAGTGACCTAGCCGAGAACGACCACACAAGCCTGTGATCATAGCAGATGGAGGGATAACTTGTGTAGCCTTTGATTCTGTTATACTTTTTTGCGAAACTGCCATTTCTTCAGGAGTCGGTGCAAAAATGGCATCTACCCCAGCTTGTTCGCAAAGTTGTTGATCTAGCTCTAAGGTGCGGGGGTAGCGTTGATAATCTTCATTGGGAGCAAATTGCAGGGGATTGACGAAAATACTCACAATCACCGTAGAATTTTCTTGCCGCGCCCGTTGAATCAAGCTTAAATGACCTTGATGCAAATTTCCCATCGTTGGCACCAGACCGACTGCCGTCTGATACCAGCCAGTCATCTCATCTACTCTCAGATCGTCAGTAACTGCAATCAGCTTGTTTTCTGAGCAGCGTTTAGTTAAATAGCAGCGTAAAGCTGCGACTGTTGTCAGCAGGCGCACAAAAATACCCCTAGTTCTTATCGATCCCTCCCCCGTTAGTTTATAGTGTCGAAAGCAGAAAACCCAGCGGTTTCAGTCTTGGGATGAATGCATAGCACCTTTAGGTGCAGTCGGCCTTTGGCTTGGGTAGGTTAGAAATATATTTTCTAACCAAGTCAGACATAGGAACTCCCTGAAGCACCGATTCTTGCTTTAACTGGTCATACTCATAATCAGAAACTCTGATTTTCAAAATCTTTTGTCTTGAGATAGGGCTACGTTTAGGGCCACACTAACCAGCATAGTACAGGTAGAGTAACCGCTAGCACGCGACAATGAAAACTCTGGGGAGACCCCAAGCGACTGGCTAGGAAATAATAATGCTAAGAGGGTAGGGAAGAACCAAGAATCCCACGGCTACAAAAACGAGTTAATGCCGTGTTTTGGTAGCCGTGGGAGGTCAAATCTGAAATAGAGGGAACAGAGGATTGAGCTAGGGGAATTGTTATGGGGAGTAGGGAGTCGGAGATGAGGGAGATGGATAACTCCTAACTCCTAACTCCTAACTCCTAACTTCCTACTCCCTAATAATTATTTCCCTAAGACTTCAATATGTACTAGTGCCACCCCACTGCCCATCATGCCCAAAATCCGAGCCGCGCCAGCAGACAGGTCTATGACTCGACCGCGAACGTATGGACCCCGGTCATTAATTAGCACCACTACAGAACGACCATTGTGGGTGTTGGTTACACGAACTTTTGTACCAAAGGGTAAGCTGCGATGGGCGGCAGTCATTCCTTCTGGATTGAACCTCTGACCGCTAGCAGTACTATTACCACAACCATCATAGCCGTAATAGGAAGCTATGCCTCTGAACGAGATTCGCACTCCGCCAATGGAAAGTTCTTGGGGCAGCTTTGGCATTGATACTGGCAGACGCACTGGTAAATTCGCAATTTCTTTTAAGGGAGATGCATTGCCTAGCAGTCTCCGCAGACGATTGGTTACTTGCAATGCATCTTGAGCGAGATTGTTGGTGGTACCGGCTAATCGCGTATCTTCGTTGATTTCGACCAATTCTTCGTCATTAATTTTGATTATATAACGATCGCCATCTTGCTGGAGGGGGGCGCTTTTGTTTGGCGCTTGATTGACAGTGGATTTTTCCCCTGCTTTCCAACTTACGGTAATCTTACTCCCATCCACATTTTCCCGATTCAACTGGTTTATTTTAGCTGCGATTACACCAGCTATCTGAACCGGGTCATTGTCAACAGAGCTAATCTGGTTATTCACACCCGTTACGTTCCCAGTACTCACTGTCTTTAGTGAATTGCTAGCAATAAGGGCGTACGATTGTACGCCCCCAGTCTCTCCAATTACACCAACTTTTTTACTTTCAAGATTCGTATTTGATACAGAACTTAAAAATGTGAGAACGGGAATATTTTTGATAAAAAGGGTTGCTGCCTTACGTCCTCCGATGTTGTGAGGATGAATTTCTGTAATCACAGCATCCAAGGTTTGTTTTCCTGCTGTTGATTGATACTCTCCCACCTTCACTACGTCAGGGGCGGGTGATTTTTGGGATGCTAGCACATTTCCCTTGATGGTTTGAGTGCAACCGACTGTGGGTATCCCCAAAACAGTCATAAACAGGGCAACATTAGTCCAGAAATATCTTTGATTCATGCGTCCGTTTTTAAAGCGATTGTCGAACTTAAGTTTTATGATTCGCGGAATTTTTCACTTGTGAAAGTGATTTCCCTCCTGAAAAACTCGAACCCGTTCCGCTTTCACTTTCTTATTCATAACTGCAACACATTAACATGAACCTTTTGGGTTGGGGATCAGGGTTTTAGCGTAATTTTAGACAACTTGATCAAATTCCAATTCCAATTTTAAGGGCGAAACCTTTCTCAAATGGGGACTTTGGCTATGTAACGCTTTTTTTGGCAAGTCCCAAATTTCTTAAAAAAACTTTATGCTGATTGCACTCTAAGTGACGATACCCTATTGACATCACTTATAAAAGTTCCTGACTATCCGTGTATTCTAGATAACATCTATTTTGGCATTTCCTCTAAGGACATAATATAACTTTTATTAAATAACATCGGCATAAATACTTAAAATTACTTATTTAATTAAATATTTAGATTTCCCTATGAATAAGTCATGATATGAATTACATCTGAGATAATTATCCAAATTTGTTTAAGCTTTATATCTTTTTTCCAAGTTTTTCTACTTAGATTAATCATGACTTTTGTGCTCGATGACTAGACTAAAATTAGTGATAAATATAACTTGCAATCACAGTATTGCTGAGTATAAAATAAAGGGCAATACTCAACTTAATATTTTTTGTGATTAATGATCAAAAAATTAGTAAACCTTCGCGATCGCTTAGAGATACAAATACGGGTGTATTAAAAAGCACGGTAGTTGTTTTTAGCCCTAAGTAGTTGATCAAGGAGGATTTTTTACAGCAAGCTGCCTTTTCAAAAATTTTTGCAACTGTAGGGATGTGCGGCTGTAGACCCTTAGTATATATATAGGACTAGTATTTGATTTTTGAAACGCACGTAGTGGACCCTCTAGGCTAAAATAGGCAATTAGACCTAGACGTAGGTTGGGTGGAGCGGAGCGCAACCCAACTGATTATCAGGATGTTGGCTTTGGCAAAGCCTCCAACGCCACTTGCTACAACGCGGGAAACCCGCGCAACGCAGTGGCTCCCCAACCTACAATTTTTTTGCAACATTACTACCGAGATTTTTTCAGAAATCAAATATGATTCCTATATAAGACTTAAGTAAGTTGTGTAACGAAACAATAAGTCGCACATCGCGTTGGCTAATGTTTTTGAAAGTTTTATTCTCAATTTCTCAACCGAAAGCGCACTGGCATTTTATCGGACGGATAAATTAATAGGTTTTGTTGTAATTGTTCCAGGGAAGAACGACCGTTGACTAACTCCCACTCGAAGTAGCGGAGCAATAATGCCAGCATCATAGTTGCTTCCAGCATTGATAGATGCTCTCCCAAGCAACGATGAGGCCCTGAGCCAAAGTCTATCATTGGCAGTGAGCTAGTTTCCTTACTCTTGTCTAACCAACGTTCTGGCAGAAATTCCTGGGGATTAGCATAGACTCCTGGATCTCTTCCAGCAGCAAGCATTGACCAGGATACTCTTGTACCGCGAGGAATCGCTTGACCCTCAATTACAGTGTCGCGTTGAGTCTCCAACGAAGTCGAGCCTGATGCGACTGAATAAAGGCGCAGTGTCTCCTTAATAATTGCGCGAATATAAGCCAATTCCTTGAGGCTTTCTGTATTAATACAGCCAAAGCTTTGCCAAGCTTGGTCAACGATGTCCCGTGCTTGTTGAAAAACCCTTTGGTTTAAGCTCAACTCTCCGACTGCAAAGGATAAAGTATGGGCTGTTGTGTCAGTACCAGCTATTAATAATTCAACAGATTCTGCTATTAATGTTTCACGATTGTATTTTGGTTCTTTAGCAGCGATTTTGACTAACATTGATTCCTGAAACAAAGGACTTACCTGTGGTAAATCAGTCTTGTTTTGTTCTCTGATCTGTAAAGCTAAGTCTACACGGGGAGTCAGAAATTCCTCCAAATATCGCCTTCCTGCCCAATAATCTCGTGAATTTTTAGTCGGCAAATATTTCATCCATATCTTCTCGCCAGTAGCTTGTCGGAGAAACCGATAGCCTAAAATAGACATCGCTTCGTATACCTTGAGAACTTCCAGGGGTGGCCCTTCATGACTAGTACTGTTTCTATCCGCAGGAATGCCCAGTACTAGACAAGAAATCACTCTCATTGTTAGTTCTACAAACAGAGGATCTACTTCAACTTCTTTTGGTGGCGCTGCTTCCTTGAGTGTCTCAATTACTTGTTCGCAGGCAAGGCTAATCATTTCTACATATTTGGAAAGACTGCTAGAACTAAATTCTGGGTTCCAAGCCTTGCGTCGCCACTGCCACTCAGTCCCAGTTTCTCCGATTAGAATGGGACTACTGATGTCGTTCCAAGCTTTGCGTAATTGCTCAGACCTGATTAAGCTACCATCTTTCATTCCATTGACAATAGTATTTTCGATAATTTTTGGTTTACTTAAAATGACAACTGGGTAGTTGCCATTCCAAATAACATACATCGGGCCTAGCTGTTGACTCCAATCAAATATTTGCCGGAATAATTTCTTCTGTTTCACTGCTGCTAATATTTGAGGAAGATTTCCTAACAGCCAGTGTTTGGGAGGAGAAGGGAGTGATTGTAGCGATTTGTATGCGTTCTTTTGTTTCCACCAGCGCCACCCAATTGTTCCCGCTATGCTAGTAACGCCTAAGACTGTTGCTAAATATGGAAGTGAGTCAGAATAAGCAATCTGAGCAGTAATGTCTTGCAACATGAATTCTCCTTTATCCACCAAAAAC
Organism: Nostoc sp.; assembly: GCF_054880495.1. Lineage (NCBI taxonomy): Bacteria > Bacillati > Cyanobacteriota > Cyanophyceae > Nostocales > Nostocaceae > Nostoc > Nostoc sp. The sequence goes on along the minus strand of NZ_JBTYKD010000247.1, from coordinate 4,659 downwards.
TTCAGATTACCCAGATACTACCTTATTGTTTCCCAATTCGTTCAGCCTCTTTTCATCCTCGGAAATTAATATTAATAAGATTGAAGATAGTTTTAATGACGAATAAATTTATGAATATTAGTCTTATTTTGTTTCAAATTATGACCTATCAACTCAGCACCATCAAGACCTTCATAACCTTAGAAACTGGGGTGATTGCAGATGACGGCTAGGGCGTGTTTTCAAACTGGTTTTATCCTAAAAAATAGGCGATCGCAGGCATAGTGTGTTAATGAATCGAGGCGAGTTAAGTAACGAACAGTGGGAGAAGTTGAAACCGTTACTTCCACCCCAAAAACCCCAAACTGGCTCCTCTTGCATTACCTCAACTCTGTCCTCTAACGCTGCTAGCCCTTCAAGAATCTCTGCTATCACCTTGCTGCTATCAGGTAGTGATTCAGGGATGAGATTGCTGCTATCACTACCTGGTTCACTGATAGCAGCACTACTAAGAAAGCTTGCTATTAGTTCCTGTAATACCTGTAAAATAGCCTTTGTGTGTACCCTGGCGATGTAAGGTAGACAGTTCCTTCACTGCTGTAACTAATGCTGTGGGGACGCGAATCATTTGGCTTGCAGGGGTTTTTTCAGACATAGTGCTATCAGCTATTGCTAGCAAGTAAGTGATATCAGATAGCAATAGATGAATAGCGATCATTAGATTCTTCCTCCCCTGCGCCCCCTGCTTGCTAAAGCGATGGGATATTTTTTTAGTTGGAAGTCCCTTAATCGCTGTTTTTTCGGTTCGGGTTCTTCAGATACGGGTGGTTTTTGGCTTTTTTCTCGATGCCATAACTTTTAATTTGTCACTGCACATTAAGTTTAGTGGTTGCGGTTTGCACTTACATACTAAAATTTGTTTAAATAAATAAAATACAACAAAACTTTTTTGCAATAGGTCTAATAAATAGAAAATGCCATGCCGTTAGAAACTCTGCTCCATGAATCAGAAGTTACAGTAACTGGAGCAGGTGGATTTATTGGTTCACACTTAGTTCGTAAACTTCTCAACTTAGGAGTATCGCGATTGGTTGCTATCGATCATCTGCGGTATGGAACCTGGAAAAACCTTGCCGATATTGCCCATCATCCAGCCTTGGTTCTCAAAGAAGTAGATTTTGCTCAACTTGATATCGATGAATTAAAGAAACTTCTGGGTCAAACAAATTTTCTGTTTCACTTGGCGGCTGAGAAGCATAATCAGTCAATAGGTAGACCGGAACTGGTCATTGCTGTCAATATTGCTGGGACTCAACGCCTTTTTCAGGCAGCAGCAGCAGTTGGAGTTCAAAAAATTGTCTTCACATCATCCCTTTATGTTTATGGGCGCATGACTCCTCCAGTTATGAAGGAAGTAGACTTGCCTCAGCCACGGACAATTTACGGAATTTCCAAATTAGCAGGCGAACATCTGCTGCGAGTAATTGAGTATAGCAATAGCGTTACTCATTGCTCCCTGAGACTCTTCTTTGTCTACGGTCCTCATCAGTTTGCAGGTCAGGGTTATAAATCGGTCATAGTATCGAACTTTGAGCGGATAATCAGGGGAGAATCCCCAGTTATTTATGGAGACGGGGAACAGGTACTAGATTATGTGTTTGTTGATGACGTAGTTGAAGCGCTTATTAAGGCCGTAGTTACGTCCAGCAAGGCCAGCCCACTTAATATCAGCTCAGGTCAATTGGTATCCATCAACCAATTAACAAATTTAATGTTGGAAATTTCAGCTAACAAGATGCGACCCATTTATAAACCGGCTGATTGGACAGCAGGCACCATTAGAACTGGCGACAATACTCTGGCTCGCACTCAGCTGGATTGGTATCCCAAAGTATCTTTAAAGGAAGGCTTGGCGCAAGTTTATGTTTGGATGAAAACAAACGGTTGAGAAAAATTTAATATTAGGCTAGATATTCAGTTGCATAAACCTAACTTGAAAAGGAATGAAAACATTGAGCCTTGATTTGTCGCTAATTGTCAGTTGCTATAATGAAGAAGATAACATTTTAAATTTAGCGAAAAGCTTATTAGCGGTTTTTGTAAAGTGTGACATTTGCGGGGAGATTATTCTAGTAAATGATGCCAGCAGTGACCAGACTCGTCAGCTTGTTGATTCTATAGTAAAAGCTCATTCAGAAATTCGGGTTATTCACCATGAAAAAAATTGCGGGCTATCGGCTGCATGGGATTCGGGTTTAGCGCTGGCGCAAGGTACTTATGTATGTTTCATGGATGCCACTCTGCAACATCCTGCCGAAGAGATCGAACACCTTTATCGCGAACTACTGTTTCGGAATGTTGATTTAGTACAAGGAGTTCAGAGTTGCATCGCTCCGTTTTGGGATAGTCGCTATTTTCTTCACCGTGGCTTGAATGTCATCTTAAATTTAGCTTTTGGTATGCGTGCTACTGATAACGAATCAAAGTTGGCGCTTGCCTTGCGCGATACTATGAGCGATGTTCTCAGCCGAAATCATCAATATCACGAGTTCCATACTTTTATTCGTGTCGCAGCAGAAGCCAAGGGGTATAAGGTACACGAAGTTGAAATATTTGAAAGCAACACACAAAGTCACTTTTCTATTCCCAAAAAATCAGCCCAGCTAATTCTTAAGGTATTTATTGACATCATCAAAGCCTTAGATGAGTACAGATTTCGGAAAAAGTCACACGAGCCGTTACAGGAATTTTTGAGGTACAACTCTCCTTTAAAGGAACCCCAATATTCCACGGGTTGGCGGCGGGTATTATTCGAGCTTTATTTCGCGACAATGCCGTTTCATAAATGGATGATCACTAGGCGATCGCGAAAGATGTATTTTGATTTGAAGCGTACAGAATGGTTATCTAGCAAACAGATTCGCGAGTTGCAAATCAAGCGCCTGAAACGTTTGATTCACCATGCTTATTATCATGTTCCTTACTATCGCAACGCGATGGAAAGCTTGGGAGTGAAGCCTAGTGATATTCAAACCTTAGATGATATTACTCGCCTACCTTTATTATCAAAAACAGATGTTCGGTCTAATCTATACTTCGACCTGTTCAGCGACACTCATAGTAAAAAAAATATGTTGCGGATCGCCACCAGTGGTTCTACTGGACAGCCATTTGTAACATACGCTGAACAAACTCAGTTAGAAATGCGCTTTGCGACGACCTTACGATCAATGGAATGGACTGGCTGGCGCTTTGGCGATAAGCAGGCTCGTCTGTGGCATCAAACCATTGGAATGTCGTGGAGCAAAATAATTCGGGAAAAGCTTGATGCGTGGTTTATGCGTCGCTTGTTTATTCCTGCTTTTGAAATGCGTGACAATAATTTGGAAGTTTTTATTAAAAGGTTGCGAGATTACAAACCATTGCTTGTAGATGGGTATGCCGAGAGCCTAAATTTTCTGGCATACTATGTCAAGCAAAATAACATAGATGCTTTTAAGCCTATAGCTATCGTATCATCTGCTCAGACCTTGCCCGAACAGTCTCGAAAGACTATTGAAGAGCGTTTTCAAACAAAGGTTTTTGATAAGTATGGAAGTCGAGAATTCTCTGGTATTGCCTACGAGTGCGAGTACCATGACGGTCATCACATTATGGCTGAAAGCTACATAGTTGAAATTCTTAAAGATAATCGTTCAGCACAGCCTGGTGAGGTGGGCGAGGTGGCAATCACTGATTTAAACAACTTCTTAGTTCCGTTGATCCGCTATCGAATCGGGGATCTGGCAACGGCAATGGATAATTCTAAACCCTGTGCTTGCGGACGTTGTTTGCCGCGTATTGGCAGAATTGAAGGGCGCGTCCAATCCATTGTATTCTGTCCTAACAGAACTTGGGTCCCTGGAGCATTCTTTAGTCACTTTTTTAAAGATTATGACTTGGTGATCGAGCAATTTCAAATTATCCAGCATCAAGTAGATATTATTGATTTAAAGGTCGTAAAAGGTTGGCAGTTTAGCGAGAGTGTAATGGAAGATATACTTGAGCGACTTAAAGAATTTCTTGGTCAAGAAATGTTTATTAATGTTCAATATGTAGAAAAGATTCCGCTTGGTCAAACCGGAAAAAGAACATCAGTTCTTTCCAAACTTAATTTTGATTTTCAGGATATTTGTGACCTAACGGGACTTGACCCCTAACTCATATCTTGCAGGAAGACAATGTAGGCTAGACCCTATGAAAATAAACAGATTCGGCAGGGCAGAAATCCTTAGCCCCGATCAAATTAATCTCCTATTTAACGAGGGCTTTGTCAACCCACGCGATCGGGCTTTGTTTGGGGTGTGCCTTTATGCTGCTTGCCGAATCAACGAAGCTTGCACTTTGGCATGATTGACCGGAATATTGAAGAGTCGCTGGATCTTTATTTTCAACAGTGTGCTGTGATGGTGAATTGCCAAGACTTAGCGGTGATGGCGGCTACCCTTGCTAACAGAGGTATTAACCCGATTACCAAAGAACGGGCGGTAGATAAGCGTTACATCAAAGATATTCTGAGTCTGATGTATAGTTGTAAAAAATGTAAACAAATATCTAACAACTTTTACTTAGGAAGTTTTACCTTCACTGGGGAAACTACAATCCCCTTTATCCCTTGGGCAAACGCTTCAGGGATTGCTT